>NZ_JAOWCD010000057.1:0-193819 GCF_030337175.1 Citrobacter sp. Ca225
TGTTCCGTGTCAGTGGAGGCGCATTATAGGGAGTTATTTCGGGCTGACAAGGGGAAATTTAAAATAATTTTCCGAGTGCGTAATATTTACCCAAAACAGCGTTAAACCGTCAGTTTTTCGAGCGATTCAAAGCCATAGCGCTGCAAAACGGGCAATAATTGCTCAGTTTCTGGCGTCATCGCCATGCAATAGGCAATGTTGGCATCTGCTGATTTCGCATCCGGCGCTTCATGTTCCAGTAGCCAGGCAGTACGTCGTGCAATGGCCGCCCCGGAATCGACCAGTCGCGTTCCTTCAGGCAGAACCTGTAAGAGTTCTTCCTGCAACAGGGGAAAGTGGGTGCAGCCAAGTACCACGGTATCAGGCGGCTCCGGCATCCGCAGCCATGGGCGCAGGATCCGTTGCAGTTCTTCCAGCGGCACGGGTTCGCCGTGCAACTTCGCTTCCGCCAGTTCCACCAGCTCTGCGGACCCCAGCATGGCTATCTGGCACTCATTGGCAAAGCGCGCGATCAGTTCATGCGTATAAGGGCGCTTCACCGTCCCGCGCGTGGCCAGAAGCCCGACAACCCCGTTCGCCGTCAGACGCGCCGCCGGTTTGATCGCCGGTACCACGCCCACAACCGGGAAAGCGAACTTCTCACGTAAGGCAGGAAGAGAGACCGTGCTGGCCGTGTTACAGGCGATAACGGCCAGAGAAAGAGGATAACGCTGCTGTACCGCCGTCACGATCTCAACAACGCGCTCAACGATAAATGCCTCGCTCTTCTCCCCATAAGGAAAAGCCACGTTATCGAAAGCATAGATATAGTGGAGATCCGGCAGGAGATGCCGAATCTCATCATAGACCGACAACCCACCGACACCGGAATCAAATACCAGCACGGTGGGGCGCGGATCAGAAGGTGTAGCTGCCAGACAAGGTGTATTCCCGTCCTGCAGTTTGGTAGCCATAAACTGTCTCGTAATCTTTATCGAACAGGTTGGCTATTTTACCACGAACTGTGAGATGTGAGGTGACTGGATATGAAAGTCCGAGGTCCCACACGCTCAGCCCGCCCATTTTCACCTTCCGGGAATTGTCGTAGTCGTAATCGTAACGCTCGCCAATATACTGATAGGTCACATCCCAGCCCAGATCGTAGACCTGTCCGCTGAGCTCGTACTTCACCTGCTGTTTAGCGCGACGATAAAGCGGCTGATCGGTTTCATCATCACGCGGATCAACATACTGCAACGTTAAGCGATGATCGACCGGCCCGGTCGTCAGGTTCCCGGTCCATTCCAGGCCTTTGATGGTCGCGGATTTGACGTTGAAGTAGGTATTGTTGTTGTAGTCGATCAGGTTCTGAATTTTGTAGCGATAGGTCGACAGACGCCAGTCAAGCGGGCCGGTCAGCCCTTCTAATCCGGCTTCCCACTGCTTCGACTCTTCCGGCTTCAGGTTTGGGTTAGAGGCGATCCCAAAACGCTCCGCACCAAACTGTTGCCCCAGTGAAGGCGCAAGGAAGCCCGTGCCATAGGAAAGCGTCACTTTATAGTCATCAACAAACTGCCATCCCGCCGCTGTTTGCCAGGTACCATGCCAGCCGAACTGGTCGTCATGGTCTTCACGGCCCGACGCTTCCAGCGTCACGCTATCAATCTGCTGTTGCCCGGTGAGATAGAGGCCCGTGTTATCACGCTTATAGTTGTCTGTCCCATACTCGCCGAAGGACATCAGCTTTTCTTGTTTCCAGTCGACACCAGCACTGACAGCGCCGTGCCCGACAATAACGTTGTTGCCCCACTGGACGTAGCGCTGTTCCATATCATCAAGGCTATAACCTGTGGCATAGCGCCCATTCAGGCTGCTGTAGTTATAGTCCTTAATTCGCTGGTAGTTAGCGACCAGTTGTGACGAGTAGATTCCAGAATTGAAGCGCAGCCCCGTATCCCACGACTGAGTGTAATTCTGGTGCTCGTCGTTTCCGCCGTCATATCCCCAGTTCCCCTGGTCGTAATCGGCATTACTGGCATAGCCGTAGCCACGAAAGTAACCATCGAATTGATCGTTAAATTTGTGCTCAACGCCACCCCAGAAGAGTTTATTGCGATAACCATCGCGATCGCTGTCGCCGCTATAGCTGGAACGCGGCTGAACGTCGAAGCCTTTGGTGGTCTGATAAGCCCCGGCCGCGGTTACCACGGTATCGCCAAAACGCTGGCGGTACGTACCGTCATATTGCTGATAACCTTTTGACCCCACGCCAGCATTAATCTGCGAACGTTCCTCACCCGTCATAGTGATGATGTTCACTACGCCGCCAATCGCGCCAGAGCCATAAATCGCTGAGCGCGGGCCACGGATATACTCAATGCGCTGCACCAGCGACACCGGGATCTGGTCAATATCGGAATTATTCGTAATGCCCGGACGGGCGACCGGAATACCATCGACTAACACCAGAACGTGTTTCGCTTCGGTACCCCGCACAAACAGAGAAGAGCTTTGCCCCATGCCGCCATTCTGGGCGACATCCACGCCTGGCAGGCGGCGCATGACATCCAGAACGGTTCGGGACTGCCAGCGTTCGATATCCTCGCGGGTGACAATATCGGTCGGGGCCAGAACGGTATTAACAGGTTGTTGAAAACGGTTTGCTGTCACGACAAGCGTGTCAGGGGTGGCATCCTGTGCCCAACCCGAAAAAGCCGTGACGGAGAGCGCCGTCAGCAGCGATGTTTTTTTAATCATTGTAAAGCATCCACAATATAAGAAGGATGCCGCAGGTCCCACCGATAGTACGCGATGATGAAAACCAGTTGCGACGTTAGCCGGCAGGTCTTCGGGCTTGGAAGGTTATCCACGGATATAAGAGATGAAGACTTCCCACCCAACAGGCAGTGTCTGCTTACGCTCTCATCTCACCTTTCCTTACCGCTGCGCGTCAGCTCCAGATTTACACTGGATTCCCTATTAACTCACAGGACCGGCACACGGATGCTACAGTTTGTAACATCTTACTGTCCAGCGTGTTTGTTAAATATGAGAGATCATCAATGACTGGACATCTGTTGAGCAATCCCTACAATCCCCGCGTACTTTTATTTTTCAGGATACATCATGACCCCCGAACACCTTCCGACAGAACAGTATGACGCGCAGCTCGCCGAAAAAGTGGTGCGCTTGCAGAGTATGATGGCGCCCTTTTCTGACCTTGTCCCGGAAGTGTTTCGTTCGCCGGTCAGTCACTACCGTATGCGTGCTGAATTCCGCATCTGGCACGATGGCGATGACCTCTATCACATCATTTTTGACCAACAGAGCAAAAGCCGAATCCGCGTCGACAGCTTCCCTGCGGCGAGTGAACTGATTAACCAGTTGATGACCGCGATGATCGCAGGCGTGCGCGACAACCGCGTGTTGCGCCATAAACTGTTCCAGATTGATTACCTCACCACCATGAGTAATCAGGCAGTGGTTTCGCTGCTGTATCATAAAAGGCTGGACGACGAATGGCGTGAAGCCGCCGAAGCGCTCCGCGACGCCCTGCGTGCGCAGAACCTGAACGTGCATCTGATTGGCCGCGCGACAAAAACCAAAATCGCGCTGGATCAGGACTACATTGATGAACGTTTGCCAGTTGCGGGCAAAGAAATGATCTATCGCCAGGTTGAGAACAGCTTTACGCAGCCAAATGCGGCCATGAACATTCAGATGCTGGAGTGGGCGCTGGATGTCACTAAAGGCTCAAAAGGCGACCTGCTTGAACTGTACTGCGGTAACGGCAACTTTTCTTTAGCGCT
Organism: Citrobacter sp. Ca225; assembly: GCF_030337175.1. Taxonomy (NCBI): domain Bacteria; kingdom Pseudomonadati; phylum Pseudomonadota; class Gammaproteobacteria; order Enterobacterales; family Enterobacteriaceae; genus Citrobacter; species Citrobacter sp. Ca225. The sequence continues at coordinate 3,789 of NZ_JAOWCD010000057.1, forward strand.
GGCACGCAATTTTGACCGTGTGCTGGCCACCGAAATCGCCAAACCGTCTGTTGCCGCCGCGCAATACAACATTGCGGCGAATCAGATTGATAACGTGCAGATTATCCGCATGGCGGCGGAAGAGTTTACGCAGGCAATGAACGGCGTGCGCGAATTTAACCGCTTGCAGGGTATCGATCTGAAAAGCTATCAGTGCGAAACGATTTTTGTCGATCCGCCCCGCAGCGGTCTGGACAGCGAAACGGAGAAAATGGTGCAGGCATATCCGCGCATTCTGTACATCTCCTGTAATCCGGAGACGCTGTGCAAGAACCTGGAAACGTTAGGCCAGACGCATGACGTATCACGTCTGGCGCTGTTTGATCAGTTTCCGTATACGCACCATATGGAGTGTGGGGTGTTGTTGACGGCGAAGTGAGTGTCATAACCGGATGATGACGCAAAGCGTCTCATCCGGCCTCTCCTCTTTATTCCGACACTTCCTGCTTGCGATTACGCATTTTCACGCCGATCCAGAAGACCAGAATGACCGACAGCACCGCCGGGAAGAAGTTGGAACCGATATCCGGATATTCCGCGCGCACCACGGTGCTGTAAAGCAGAACGCCGAGAATAAAGCAGGCGGCAGCCAGACCCGGTAAACCCACAGGCATGGTGCGATTCAAATAACGTTGATGCAGACAGTACACCGTCAGCACCAACGAGATAATCGGAAATACAGAGAACGGCACGATGGAGCTAAACAGCGCCGCGAATGTACCATTGATTGACAAGCCAGCGACCAGCGCCAGCAGCAGCGTACCTTTATCCTGAACTGACTGTTTCATTACTCTTCCTTCACGTTACCCGGAATGAGGGGCATCTTCTCTTGTTCACGGCGATACCAGTAATACGCACCTTTCGAAATCATGCGCAGTTGCAGTACCAGTCGCTCTTCTAACTGCCGACGCTGTTCCGCGCCCACGTCCAGCGCTTCGGCGCCTGCACTGAAGACAATCGTCACCATCGCTTCGGCTTGCGCTTCAGTAAACGCACGCGGCATATGGTTTTCGATTTCCAGATAGTCCGCAAGTTCCGCGATGAAGTGCTGAATTTCTCGCGCAACGGCAGCACGGAACGCCGCTGAGGTGCCAGAACGTTCACGCAATAATAAACGGAAGGCGTTGGGGTTGTTACCGATGAACTCCATAAATGTGGAGACCGAGGTGCGGATCACACTCCCGCCCTTGGCGATACGCTGACGAGCCTGGCGCATCAACTGACGCAACATCAGACCGCTTTCATCAACCATGGTCAGGCCGAGCTCATCAACATCACGGAAATGACGATAAAAGGAGGTTGGCGCAATGCCCGCTTCACGTGCGACTTCACGCAAACTGAGACTGGCGAAGCTACGCTCCGCGCTCAGTTGACTAAATGCGGCTTCTACCAGCGAACGCCGGGTTTTTTCTTTTTGCTGCGCTCTAACGCCCATCACGATGTCTGAATCCTTCCGTATGCCTTGTCCGGCACTATACCAGAGTTCAAAGTTAATCTGTTTGTTCAGCTTTGTGAATGATTGTTTACGCGCAGTTTGTGCTTCGGCTTCGCAAAAAAGCACAACGATAATTGGGTTATCCCGGCAATGATGTTACTATTCTGTTGCTTTTATGTATAAGAACAGGTAAGCCTTACCATGCCACATTCCTACGATTACGATGCCATAGTTATAGGTTCCGGCCCCGGCGGCGAAGGCGCTGCAATGGGTCTGGTTAAGCAAGGAGCTCGTGTTGCCGTTATCGAGCGTTATCACAACGTTGGCGGCGGTTGCACCCACTGGGGCACCATCCCGTCAAAAGCGCTCCGCCACGCAGTCAGTCGTATTATCGAATTCAATCAGAACCCCCTTTATAGCGATCATTCCCGCCTGCTTCGTTCCTCATTCGCCGATATTCTCAACCATGCCGACAACGTGATTAATCAGCAAACACGGATGCGGCAGGGTTTTTATGAGCGTAACCACTGCGAGATCTTGCAGGGTAACGCCCATTTTGTTGACGAACACACGCTGGCGCTGGAATGTCATGACGGTACGGTTGAAACCCTGACAGCAGAGAAATTTGTCATTGCCTGCGGATCGCGCCCTTATCATCCGGCAGACGTGGATTTCTCGCACCCGCGCATTTATGACAGCGATTCGATCCTCAGTCTGCACCACGAACCGCGCCATGTGATTATTTATGGCGCCGGGGTGATTGGCTGCGAATATGCGTCGATCTTCCGCGGAATGGAGGTCAAAGTTGATCTCATCAACACCCGCGACCGTCTGCTGGCGTTCCTCGATCAGGAGATGTCCGACTCCCTCTCTTACCACTTCTGGAACAGCGGCGTCGTCATTCGCCACAATGAAGAGTATGAGAAAATCGAAGGCTGCGACGATGGCGTGATCATGCACCTGAAGTCCGGTAAGAAACTGAAGGCCGACTGCCTGTTGTATGCCAATGGTCGTACCGGCAACACCGATTCTCTGGCGTTACAGAATATCGGTCTGGAAACCGACAGCCGTGGTCAGCTCAAGGTCAACAGCATGTACCAAACCGCGCTGCCGCACGTTTACGCGGTGGGTGATGTGATCGGTTACCCGAGCCTGGCGTCCGCAGCATACGACCAGGGACGCATTGCCGCCCAGGCGCTGGTGAAAGGGGAAGCGAACGCGCACCTGATCGAAGATATCCCGACCGGCATTTACACCATCCCGGAGATCAGTTCCGTTGGCAAAACCGAACAGCAACTGACGGCGATGAAAGTGCCTTACGAAGTGGGACGTGCCCAGTTTAAACACCTGGCGCGCGCGCAAATCGTCGGCATGAACGTAGGCACGCTGAAGATTTTGTTCCATCGGGAAACGAAAGAGATTCTGGGGATTCACTGCTTTGGTGAACGCGCAGCCGAGATTATTCACATCGGTCAGGCGATTATGGAGCAGAAAGGTGGTGGTAACACGATTGAGTACTTCGTTAACACCACCTTTAACTACCCGACGATGGCGGAAGCCTATCGGGTAGCGGCGCTAAATGGCTTAAACCGCCTTTTTTAACGCCTTGTCGAAATGGCCATCCATCGCACCGCGGATGGCCTCTGCCAGTTGCTCATAGCGACTACGCAGCGGTGATCCTGGACGATACACCAGCCCCACCGTACGACGCGGCTCAGGCTTAATGCAGGGCAGATATACCACGCCATCACGTTTGCGTTCTTGCGGAACCGCCAGTGCAGGCAGCAGGGTAATACCGCTTCCTGCCGCTACCATGTTACGCAGCGTTTCCAGACTGGTCGCACGGAAGTGGGTGTCTTCGTCAGCACCGGCTTCAAAGCAGAATCCCATCGCCTGATCGCGCAGACAGTGACCGTCCTCCAGCATCAGCAGTTTTTCGCCTGCCAGATCGGACATCGGCACGCATTCGCGATTCGCCCACGGGTGATCTTCGTAGATCGCCAGCAGCATCGGCTCGTCGAACAACGGCACTTCGATAAAGGCCTCGCTCTCTTTCACCAGCGCCAGGATCACGCAGTCAAGCTTGCCGCTATCCAGTTGCGCCAGCAGCTGATGGGTCTGCGCTTCATGCAGATACATTTCCAGCTTCGGGAAAGTCTGGTGCAGCATCGGGATAATATGCGGCAGCAGGTAAGGACCGACAGTGGGAATCAAACCAATGTGCAGCGGACCTGACATGGTTTCGCCCTGTTGGCTTGCCATCTCCTTGAGCACTTTGACCTCACGCAGCACGGTACGCGCCTGATCCACCAGCAGTAAACCCGCCTGGGTGAACAGCACTTTACGACTCGTACGCTCCAGCAGCATCACGCCCAGCTCATCTTCCAGCTTGCGGATTTGTCCGCTCAGCGTTGGCTGACTAACGTGACAGGAGTCCGCCGCGCGCCGGAAGTGGCGATGTTCGGCTAATGCCACCAGGTATTCAAGATCACGAATATTCATTATTCATCCTCCATCGCCACGATAGTTCATGGCGATAGGTAGCATAGCAACGAACGATTATCCCTATCAAGCTTTCTGTCTGATAATCCATCACAGAAACGGAGCAGTCTCGTTTAACCCTTGAAGCCACTGCCCGTTCAGAGAGTCTCTCTCTACCCAAATAACGAAAGCCAACGTGAACTTTTGCGGACCCCGTGGTCCGCATTTTTTTTTGCGTAAAAAAGCCAGGCATCGTGCCTGGCCGGAATGAAGTTAATCAGCGTTATATTGCACTCAATGCATCCGCAACGCGTTTGAATTGCGCAAACCGGCTACGCAGCATGTTGTGCTTTACGGCATTCGGCTCAAGTCTGATCACCGACGGCAGAGTGGCGTTAATCGCCTGTGCGAATCCTGCATAATCCCCCACGCCAACGGCCGCACACATCGCCGCCGCCCGGCACCCGGACTGCTCGACATCGACAATTTCAAGCGGCAGATTGCTGGCATCGCAAAACATCTGCATCCAGATGCGCGAATGCGTTGGCCCGCCGGTAAAACGAATCGCCTGGGTTGCGCCGTTGAGTTGCAGCATCCGGTCCTGATGCAGTAAATGAGAAAATACGATGCCCTGATAGATAGCGTAAACCATGTCTGACGCATCGTGATGCCCTGCCAGCCCGAAAAAGCCGCCGCTTAATGAGTCGCAATAGTTTGAGCCGTACAGCCACGGGAAAAACAGAATGCTGTCTGGCTTCTGATACCCCTGCTCCGCCCACCGGTTAAGCGTATCGTGATCGTTTGCCAACGCCGGGAAAAAATGGTTGATAAACCAGGTCAGATTACTGGCGGAAGTGGGGCTGCCTTCATGCGCAAAATACTGCCCAGGAACACTGAATTTACCCCACACATAGGGATAATCCGCCGGAATAATGCGATCGAATACCCGGGTAGCGATAGACCAGGTGCCCGCTACCGCACTGAGGTGCGAGCTGTCATGCACACCGGAGGTGATGGCTGCGCCAACCACGTCAAAGACCCCGCCGAACACGGGTGTACCTACCTTCAACCCGCATAACGTAGCGGCATCGGCGGTCACATAGCCAGCGAGATCGGCAGAACCTATCACCCCCGGCGTGCAGTGCACCATCTCCTCAATGCCAAACAGGGCGAACAGCGCGGGATCGAACTCATTACGCTGCTGATTAAACAACTGGCTCCCGGAGATATTGGTCTCTTCACAGGCAAGGTTATCCGTCAGGCAGTAACGAATATAGTCGTGCGCCATCAGGATGTGGCCCGTCCGCGCGTAGTTCTCCGGCTCATGCTGTTTCAGCCAGGCCAGCAGCGCTGCCGGATGAGAAGGCCATAGCTGTTGCAAACTGAGCGGGTACGCCTGGCGATCGACACCCTGCGCCTTCCAGCTTGCCACCTGCGGTTGCGCCCGTGAATCTGAAGAGACGATGCCATTACGGACGGGTTTTCCCGATTTATCGACCAGGTAAAGTCCTTTACCGTGTGCAGAAAAGCCAATCCCGCGGATCTGTTCCGCCGCAATATGGCTCTCGGCCAGTGCGCGCTGAATCACGAGACATGTGGTGGCCCAGAGCGCGTTCATATCGCGCTCACAACACCCCGCCTGTGAGCTCAGCAGCGGCAAGGTTTGGGCCGCAACGATGACTTCTCTACCTTCGGCGGTATAAATCCCCGCTTTGGTGACTGTGCCGCCCAAATCAATGCCGATAAAGTAATGGCTCATCGTTATCTCCTTAACCTGCCATGAGTGGCCGTTCGTCATACCACCCGGCTGCCTGCATCTTGCTCTCTATCCACTGGCGCGCATGGATAATTTCCAACAACGGCTCGGCGGACTTTTCCGTCCACATCTCAATCAGGAAGGTTCCCCGATAGTTAAGGCGGCGTAGCGTTTTGAACAGCTTGATAAAGTCCACACACCCTTCGCCAAAGGGCACATCGCGGAATTGACCGGGCGAATCCGGCGTCACCGGGAATGTGTCTTTGAGATGGATCGCGGCAATACGGTCGATGCCTTTCGCCAGTTCGCTCTCCAGTTCGTTACCCCAGGCAGTTAAGTTGCCGACGTCCGGGTAAACGGTGAACCACGGCGAGTTAATTTTTTCATCCAGCACTTTCCATTTGCTGATGGAATTGATGAAAGGCGTATCCATGATTTCCACGGCACACATCACCTGCGCAGCTGCAGCCTGCTCCGCGGCCCAGGCCATCGCATCTTCGAACCAGGCGATAGTCTCTTCATTCTGTGGCTCATAATAAACGTCATAACCGGCAAGCTGGATGGTCCGTATCCCTAGATCCTGCGCCAGTCGCAGTGCTTTTTGCATGATGGCACGCGCCTGCTGGCGAGTCTGACTATCGTGGCTGCCGAACGGGAAACGGCGATGGGCGGATAAGCACATCGTTGGAATGCGCACCCCGGTTTTCTGGATCGCGCTGATGATTTCCATACGCTCTGCCAGTGACCAGTCGAGACGTGCCAGCCGCTCTTCGCTCTCATCCACCGACATTTCGACAAAATCAAAACCGCAGGATTTTGCCAGTGCCAGTTTTTCTACCCAACTGGTGTTTCCGGGTAGCGCCTTTTCATAAATACCTAACGGGTGGCTACGCATTATCTTCCCTCACGAGTGGCCAGTTGTTGTAACGCTTTTCGGCTGTGATTCATGGCGCGCTGTGCCTGCCATTTTTGCTTAAAGAATTTAAACGCCAGCGCTGCTATCAGCGTGATACCCCAGACCGCCAGATTGAAATGCAGGCTGAGGCCTAACAGGCTCAGGCCGGTGGCGATCACCTGCAGCACCAGCAAGGCGCAAAAGACGTGGCTGACTTTGCCTGAGCCGCCGAAGGGATCGGTGCCGCCCAGCACAATCGCCAGTACCGTCAGCAGCAGATAAGAATCGCCATAGCCCATACGGGCGGAGTTAAAACGGGCCAGCATAATCAGCCCGGCCAGCACACACAGCAGGCTGGAAATCGCGTAAATCGCCATTAACACACGGTGGGTGCGAATGCCGCTAAACCAGGTCGCATTGATGTTGCTGCCGCACATATAGATGATTTTCCCGGTACGGGTTTTGCCGAGGAATAGCGCCAGGCCCAGGGTAGCGACGATAAAAATCACCATCGGCACCGGAATGCCAAAGATCACTTCCGACCCGATACTGCGCACCACCGGTGGCATACCGCTTAGCGCCGCGCCTTTAGTCAGGTAAACGCCGATGCCGCTGATAATGGTCATGCTGCCCAGCGTCACCAGAATCGGGTGCGCGCCCACGCGGGAAATAATGGTCCCGGTGAGCGCGCCGATCGCCATGGCGATCGCCATCGCACCCAGCAGCGCCAGAAACAGCCACCACAGTTGCATACCGGTAGACGCGTCAGCCGGCACATACTGGATCAGCAGCCAGGCCATAAACAGGCTGGTCAAATTCGCGGTACCGATAATCGCCAGATTCAGACCGCCGCTCAGCATCGGGACAAACATCGCGAAGGTCAGTAGCCCCAGTTCCGGTAGCTGAAAGGCGATACTCAGAAAAGTGTTGTCGGTAAAAAAACGCCCTGGCATCGCCAGACTGAACGCCGCCACGGCGAAGAAACAGATCGCCAGCAACCCTGAGCTGGTGCCATCAAGCGGTAAAAATGCCTGCTTTTTCATTTCAAGCCCCCTGTCAGACGAATCCAACGTCCGTTTCTTTACGTTTTTTGTAGTGGGTGACGCAGATAGCCGAGACAATCACCACGCCGATGACGATATTCACGAAGTAGCTGGAGACGCCGATCAGGTTAAGACCGTTTTTGAGGATGCCGATCAGAAAGACCCCCATTAGCGTGCCGATCACCGAACCGCGCCCGCCGGACAAACTGGCTCCGCCCAGCACGGCGGCGGCCAATACATCGAGTTCGCCGCCCACCAGCGCGTTAGGCACCACTTCACTCATGCGGTAGGCCTGTAGCATTCCGCCAATGGCGGCGGCGGCGCCAAGATACCCGTAGGCAAACAGATAAATCAGCGATACCCGGATACCGATACGTCGTGCCGACTCGGTACTGCCGCCCACCGCATACAGCTGGCGGCCAATATGGGTTTTATTCATCAGCATCCAGGTGAAACAGGCCATCGCCAACATCACCACCAGCGGCAGTCCGACCTGGTAGGTTTCTCCTTCAAAACCAAAACTAAACAGCGATCGCTGGGTGATCCACCAGTCCGGCAGGTCATAGATGCTGTGGCCGTTGGTCAGCCACATCAGCATGCCGAACAACAGCGACTGCATACTGATGGTGATGATGATGGAAACCACATTGAGGTAATAAATCAGGATCGCGTTGATCAGGCCAAATATCACACCCAGCGCGATAGCAAACCCCAGGCACAGCAGCGGGCTGGTCATGGTGCCGCTGAGCAACAGGGACGCCACCACGTACTGAACCACCGACGCCACGGCGGCGAAGGAAATATCAATCCCCCCGGTAACCAGCACCACAAACAAGCCGAGGGCGAATATCCCCGTCACCGCGTAGCTTTCGGTGAGATCGAGCAGGTTCTGGATTGACAGGAACTCATTACTCATCAGCGAAAAAAACGCCAGCATCAGGACGATGACCCAGCCCAGCCAGCCTTCCACCGACCGTGGAAACCGGAGCGACAATACATTAGCCATTAATCACCTCCGCCAGCTGCTGCTCGGTATAGTCCGCAGGCAACAGCTCGTTAATAATTTTCCCGCGCTGCATATGGAAAATACGATCGCAGTTGTAATACGCCTCTGGCGCTTCATCGGTAATCAGCAGCACGGAAATACCGACGCCGGAAAGGCGGTGGATAAGCTGATAAATACTGTCTTTCGCGCCAATATCGACGCCGACGGTCGGCGCATCGAGGATCAAGACTTTGGGGCGGGTTAAAATCCATTTTGCCAACACCACTTTTTGTTGGTTGCCGCCGGACAGCGTCGAGAGCGGGTTATCGGGATTGGCGACTTTAATATCCAGATCCTGGATCCACTCCTGAACGAGGGTGGCCTGCCGTTTTTCATCAATAACATGCCACGGCGTTTTTAACCGGTTAAGGATCGAAAGCACCATATTGTCGCTGACCGACTGCGGGAGCACCGCGCCCAGCGTCAGGCGGTCTTCAGAGACATAGGCAATGCCCAGTTTCGCGGCCTGCGTATTGTCTTTGATGATGACTTTTTTCCCTTCCAGATAAATCTCTCCGCTATCCGGATGGGTAATGCCAAAAAGACTTAACGCCAGCTCTGTTCGCCCTGAGCCTAACAATCCGCACAGTCCCAGCACTTCACCCTGGTGAAGCTTCAGTGAAATATCCTCGAACTGCCCTTTCCGACTGAGCTTATTCAGTTCCAGCACCACTTTTCCTTCCACGCTGTTCGGCAGCTTTTTCTGATGGACAATCGTTCTGCCGGTCATCAGTTCGGTAATACGCGACGGGGTTAGTAAATTCGCCGCCCAGGTGCCAATGATTTCGCCATCGCGGATCACAGTAATACGGTCGGAAATCTCTTTCACTTCATCCAGACGATGGCTGACAAACACCACGGTGATATTTTTATCGCGCAGATAATTGACCGTGCGCAGTAGTTGGTTAACTTCAGTACGCGTCAGCGACGCCGTAGGCTCATCCATAATCACCAGCCGGGCATCGGCCACCAGCGCGCGGCAAATCGCCACCTGCTGGCGCTGGGCAATCGGTAAATGCTGAACCTGCGCGTCCGGATCGAGGGAGAAATGTAATTCGTGGATAATTTTTAGCGCCAGCGCTTTCAGACGGGCTTTGCGGTGCCAGCCAAAATAGCCCTTGAGATTTTCTTCAAAGGCGATATTTTCCGCGACCGTGAGGTTCGGGAATAACGACAGATCCTGATAAATAACCTGAATGCCTAACTCACGGGCTTTATCCGGCGAGAGTCTTGACCAGGATTTATCATCAATAATAATTTCGCTACCGGCATCCGGGATATACACACCGCACAGGGTTTTTATCAGCGTGCTTTTACCACAGCCGTTCGCTCCGGCCAGACAGTGGACTTCGCCTTTATTTAACGTGAGATCAATATTCTTTAATGCCCGATGACCGCCAAAACTTTTGCTTAGCGACTTAAACGTCACCAACGGTTCACCGGCATTTCGTTCTGCAATATGCGGCATCATGCTGTTCCTGAAAACGACCAAAGGATTTCCGGGCCGGTTGGCGGCCCGGTGATGCGACCAGAAATTACAAACCTAACTTCACTAAACGCCGGGTATTTTCAACATCAAGCTTTTCGGGGTTATCGCTCAGAATGGTGTTGTTCTGGACTTTGATTTCGCCCATATCGCCGATTTTGACGCCGTCTTTAATCGGTTCGCCGTTCATCATCGCCGTGGCGACCTGAACGAAAACTTTACCGGCGATCATCGGGTTAGAAATGTAGCCGCCGTCAATCGCGCCTTTCTCCAGCAATTTAATGCCCTGACCCGGAGTGAAGGTGCCGAACACGCAAATCGCATCGTTTTTCTTACGCTTATCAATCGCGCGGCCTGCGCCAATCGGGCCCTGAGAACCGAACGACATAATGCCTTTGAGATCTTTGTATTTGGACATCAGGTCATTCGCAGTGCGCATGGAATCGTCCACCGATTCCGCCACGCCAAAGCGATCTTCCACCAGGGTCATTTTCGGGTAGTGTTCTTTTTGATAAGCAATCGCGGCATTGGCCCAGTCATTCACCAGCGGTACCGTCAGGCTACCGACAAACATGGCGTATTTGCCCTCTTCCCCCATGCACTTCGCCATATCTTTCATATGATTGGCGCCCATGGTTTGGGTGTTCAGCAGCTCAAAATCCCAGTCAGCATTAGCCTGATCCGGTGATTCATGTGTAATCACTTTGATACCGGCTTCCTGGGCACGTTTAAGTACCGGCTCCAGCACTTTCGCATCGTTCGGCACCACGCCAATCACATCGACTTTCTTAGCGATTAAATCTTCAATGGCCCGCACCTGCTCGGCCGGGTCTGCCGTCGTTGGGCCAACCTGCCAGGCATTAACGCCGAGCGCCTTGCCCTCTTCTTTAATCCCTTGTTCCATCACGTTGAACCAGGGAATCCCGCCGACTTTCACAACCACGCCCATGGTAAAAGGCTTGTTGGCTTTTTGCGGCGCCGTGGATTGTTCAGCCCACGCGGCGGTTGATGACAATGCAACAGTAATCAGGCAGGGTAAGAGTAATTTTTTCATCGTAATTTCCTTAAGAAATAGCTTCAGACGCCAGGAATACCCAATAAAAATTGGCCTGACTTTTTATTTATTTCGACTTTCCTCTGGCATTGGCAGAATAACCAGACAGGTGTCATGATTATTCAGATAACGGCTAACACATACTACTTATCGACTTCCACCACATTTAGCTGTGGGTATTGCGCACGATAACGTTGATCAATACAGCTATTGGTGACCATAATATCGATTTCATCCAGCATACATATTTTACTGAAGGCGTATTGTTCAAATTTACTGGAATCCACCAGAAGGATCTTTTGCCCGGAAACCTGTAACATAACCTGCTTTAATCTGGCATTTATTTCACTGCCATCACGTATGCCATTTTCCAGATTTACTCCCTGACAGGAAAAGAAAAAACTATTAATTTGAAAATTTCGAATAGCACTCTCGGCAACGGGTCCATGGAAATCATCGTGGCGTTCAGAATACTCACCGCCAATACCGATAATGCGCACTTTATCCCGACAGGCCAGCGCCTGGATAATGCGTAGCGAATTGGTCACCACGGTAATATCAATGTCCGGAATTTGCCGGGCCAGAAACCAGCAGGTACTGCTGTTGTCCATCAGAATGCAATCGCCGGAATGAATAAACTGTAACGCTGCCTTGGCGATTTTAGTTTTGATATCAGGATGTTCCTCGGTACGCTTGCGAAATGATTCGGCGCGGTCCACGCTGCTCGCCTGCCATGCCGTCCCCTCTATCGCCGCTGCCGTCGCCTCTGGCGCATCCAGAGAAACCGCGCCGCCAAAGCTGCGGGTCAATCGTTTGTTACGTTCTAATACTTTCAGATCCCGGCGAATGGTTTCCGGTGATACCTGACATAATTGCGACAGCTCCGTTACCCGCACCGCCCCTTGTTTTTGCACATGGGCACAAATCATTTTGTAACGTTCTGCCTGCAGCATAATAGGGATCCGCTAAGTATCATTTTACATGGTCTTATAATTAACGTTTCCACCCGGAATTAAAGTGATTAATTTCAAGAAATATTCCATTGAAAAAGCCCGCGAACAATTGAACGATACTCATCACAATAAACAATGAAATAACAGCAATCAGTCAACATGTAAGGTGATAAAACTCACAAAATACGCTTGTTTTGCACGCCTGCCGTAACCTGAAAACACGCAAACAAACATAAATGGTCATCTTAGGATTGACCAAATATGCCCGAATGTGACCGAGCATGACTTTTTCTTGCCATGACGCGCCTGACTACGTTTTACATCCTATTTATTCGGCGTAATTTAAATAAAAACGCGGCACATATTTTATGTTATCCATCGTTAAGTCATTAATGCTGTTAAATAACATGCTTCCTATATTCTGGAGTCAACAATGAATACGTTAAAACAACACGTTCTCGAGGCGAATTTATCCCTGCCTGCGCATAAACTGGTAACGTTTACCTGGGGTAACGTCAGCGGCATCGATCGTGAAAAAGGTATTATGGTCATCAAACCTTCCGGAGTGGAATATAACCATATGGGTCTGGAAGATATGGTGGTGGTGGATGTACAAAGCGGCAACGTTATTGAGGGAAATAAAAAGCCATCATCAGATACCGACACGCATTTAGCGCTCTATCGTGCTTTCCCGACGATTGGCGGCATCGTACATACGCATTCCCGACACGCCACTATCTGGTCGCAAGCCGGAAAAGACTTAATGGCTTTAGGCACCACGCATGCGGATTATTTTTACGGAACCATTCCTTGCACGCGCCCGATGCATGACGACGAAATTAATGGCCGCTATGAATATGAAACCGGCAGCGTGATTATCGAAACCTTTGCGCAGCGCGGGCTCTCACCGGAACAGATCCCGGCGGTACTGGTCAACAGCCATGGGCCTTTCGCCTGGGGTTCTGATCCTGCTAACGCCGTGCATAACGCCGTGGTACTGGAAGAAATCGCTTATATGAATTTGTTTACTCAGCAGTTACAGCCTCAAATTCCCGCCATGCAACCCACGCTGCTGGATAAACATTTCCTGAGAAAACACGGCGCGAATGCTTATTACGGACAGTAATCTTCGCGTGATGGCATAAAAAAGCCTGGCATCTCGCCAGGCCAGATAAGCCAGAATACCCGTTATGCCAGACGCGCCTTCGCGTAGCTGATCGCCTGTGCGATCTGCTGCGGAGACACCCCGCCCTTCGCGGCACGTTTGTCCAGACACGACTGCAGAGAGAGGATCGGGTATACGTCATCGCCGATGACGCTACTGAATTTCTGCAGATCGGCGAGCGGCAGGTCTTCCAGCGGTTTCCCCTGACGAATCGCCTCAACAACCGTTTCACCGACGATGTGGTGTGCTTCACGGAACGGCACGCCTTTCGCGACCAGATAATCCGCCAGTTCAGTGGCGTTAGCGTACCCTTGCTGCGCCGCTTCCTGGCAACGCGGACGTTTCACCTGAATGCCGTCCAGCACCAGCGCAGCCATATGCAGGCAGTCCAGCCAGGTGTCGAGCGCGTCGAACAAGCCTTCTTTGTCTTCCTGCATATCTTTGTTGTAGGCCAGTGGAAGTCCTTTCAGCGTCATCATCATGCCCGTCAATGCGCCCTGCACACGGCCACATTTACCGCGAATCAACTCCAGCGCGTCCGGGTTTTTCTTCTGCGGCATCAATGAAGAACCGGAGGTCACGCGATCGGAAAGCTCAACAAAGCCCGCTTCACCGGTGTTAAAGAAAATCAGATCTTCGGCAAAACGCGACAGGTGCACCATACCGATAGAGGCGTCGGACAGCAGTTCCAGCACGTGGTCACGATCCGATACGCTGTCCAGGCTGTTACGCGTGGCCGATGCAAATCCCAGCCAGCCCGCCAGCTGTTCACGATCGATTTCATAGGCGGTCCCGGCCAGCGCGCCACAGCCTAATGGGCTAACGTCCAGACGCTTTAACGCATCCTGCAGACGGCTTTCATCACGCGCCAGCATTTCGACATACGCCAGGCACCAGTGCGCAAACGTCACCGGCTGCGCACGTTGCAGGTGGGTATACCCCGGCATCACCGCATCCTGGTTATTTTCCGCCGTCTCGACCAGTGCGCTCTGCAACTGACGATTAGCAGTAAGCAGTTCGGTCACCGTCTCTTTGCACCACAGTTTCAAATCGGTAGCGACCTGGTCATTACGGCTACGCCCGGTATGCAGCTTTTTACCTAACTGACCGACTTTGTCGATCAGTTTGCCTTCCACCCAGCTGTGAATATCTTCGGCATCACTTTCGAGGATCTGTTGCGGATTAGCGCGAACCTCTTCCAGCAGTACGTTCAACGCCTCTTCGAGCTGAAGTTGTTCGTCAGCGGTCAACACGCCAACGGTAACCAACGCTTTGGACCAGGCCACAGAGCCAACAATATCCTGCTCCGCCAGGCGGTAATCAAAGCGCAACGAATCGTTGAACTGTTTGAACCGCTGATCTGCTGCCTGAGTAAAACGCCCACCCCAAAGTGCCATAACGAATTTCCTTAATTTGATATTTTTGCCCGGTGGCGCTGCGCTTACCGGGCCTACAAAACTCATGCAGGCCGGATAAGGCGAAGCCGCCATCCGGCACATTAATAGTTAAGCCAGAATACGTGTACCGATCGGCGTGCCATTGAACAGCGCCGGGAGTTGCTCGGCATGACGCCAGGAGGCGATATCCACCGGACGACCCAGCGTGCGTGCAGCATCCAGCGCGGCATTGACCTTCACAATCATGCCATCGGTAATAATACCCTGGTCGATCAGCTGTTCCGCTTTCGCGGCGGTCATTTCAGCAATGCGCTGACCTTTACCGTCGAGAATACCACTCACGTCGGAAAGCAGGATCAGATCCGCGCCCAGCGTCGCCGCCAGCGCTGTCGCCGCCTGGTCCGCGTTCACGTTCATCAACTGCCCTTCTTCCGTCACCCCAATCGAGCTGACGACTGGCAGAAAACCATTTTCCAGCAGCGTGTTAATCAGCGTAGGTGAACCCGGCTGCGCCAGTCCAACATGGCCAAGCTCTTCGTCGAGCTGGGTCACTTTTACGCTATCGCCATCGCCAAGATACAGGCCTACGGAGGCGATGTGGTGTTTCTTCGCCCAGGCCAGCAGCGTTTTGTTCGCCGTTCCCGCCAGCGCACCGGTGATGATGTCGATCTGGTCAGCAGGCGTCACACGCAGGCCGTTTTTCTTTTTCACCGGCAGGTTGAGCCCTTTCATCAACTCATCAACGACACAACCGCCGCCATGGACAATGACCAGCGGACGCTGATGCGACTCGCGATAGTTCACCAGCGCAGTAAAAAGACGCTCCAGCGCCTCTTCGCTATCCAGTAATACGCCACCCAGCTTGATAATTAATGGACTCATCATTGCACCCTTAAATAAGAGACTGCGTTTCAGCAAAGCCGAAACGGATATTGGCACACTGCACTGCCTGTGCGGCGGCGCCTTTCAACAAATTATCTTCGGTTGCCACCACGATCACATGTTCACCCTGCACGGCAAAACCGATATCGCAGAACGGCAGCCCAACGACATTCTTCAGCGCCGGAACGCCTTTGTCATACAGACGCACCAGCGGTTTATCCGCATACGCCTGCTGTAATACCTGCGCGACCTGCGCAGCGGTCACGCCCGGCTGCAGTCGACAAGTGATCGTTTCCAGGATCCCGCGCGGGAAATTGCCCAGATGCGGGGTGAAAATCACGTCCGTTCCCAGATGGGTGGCGATCTCCGGCTGATGACGATGGGTAAACACGCCATACGGTTGCAGGCTCACTTCGCAGAAGCTGTTAGACAATGCCGCTTTACGTCCCGCTCCGCTCACCCCGCTGGTCGCGTTGATCACCGGCCATTGCGTCAAATCCAGCAGTCCGGCATCAATCAGGGGTTTCAAAGAAAGTTGCGCCGCCGTGGGATAACACCCCGGCACCGCAATCAGATTCGCCTCTTTCAGTTTGTCGGCGCTCCACTCCGCCAGACCGTAGACCGCCTGCTCAAGCAGGTTGGGATACTGATGGGTGAAGCCATAGTATTTTTCATAGAAGCCGGCATCGTTCACGCGGAAGGCACCGGAAAGGTCGAAGACCACGCAACCGGCAGCCAGAAATTGCGGCGCCAGGTCATGGCTGACTTCGTGGGCGGTGGCTAAAAACACCACATCCACACCATCGGTAAACTCGCTGATATCGGACATCGGCTGCAACGGCAGATCGACGATGCCTTTAAGCTGTGGATGCAAATCAGAAATTAACTTTCCCGCATCATTGCTTTGCGCTGAGACGGTCAAAGCGGTTATGGTCATATGAGGGTGGCGATTCACGTAGCTTACAAGCTCTGCGCCCGCATAACCGCTAGCGCCTACAATCAGCGTATTCAACATCAGGTTCCTTTATGCTCAACGTTAATGTATTTTTATGCACATTTATTGCATGAATATTGATACTATCACGTCCTAAGGTGTGTCAACAATGAAAATGAACTTACCGCCATTTATCGAGATCTACCGCGCGCTGATTGCCACGCCGTCCATCAGCGCTACCGAAGAAGCACTGGATCAGAGCAATGAGTCTTTAATCAATCTGCTGGCGGGTTGGTTCAGCGATCTCGGTTTCAACGTTGAGATTCAACCGGTCCCGGGAACCCGCAATAAATTCAATCTGCTGGCCAGCACCGGACAAGGAGCAGGCGGCTTACTGCTCACGGGTCATACCGACACCGTACCGTTTGACGATGGGCGCTGGACGCGCGATCCCTTCACCCTTACCGAGCATGACAATAAGCTCTACGGTCTGGGTACCGCAGATATGAAGGGCTTCTTCGCATTTATTCTCGACGCGCTTCGCGACGTTGATGTGACACAACTGAAAAAACCACTCTACATCCTGGCGACGGCAGATGAAGAGACCAGTATGGCGGGGGCGCGTTACTTCTCGGAAAACGCGTCGATTCGTCCTGATTGCGCGATCATCGGTGAGCCCACGTCGCTACAGCCGATTCGCGCTCACAAAGGTCATATCTCGACGGCGGTACGGGTGATGGGCCAGTCCGGTCACTCCAGCGATCCGGCACGCGGCGTGAACGCCATCGAACTGATGCACGACGCGATTGGTCGCATTATGCAACTGCGCGATACTCTGAAAGCGCGTTATCACTACGACGCGTTCACCGTACCATATCCCACCCTGAATCTGGGTAGTCTGCACGGTGGCGATGCGTCGAACCGAATTTGTGCCTGCTGTGAACTGCATATGGATATCCGCCCGCTGCCGGGCATGACGCTGGGCGATCTGGATGGTTTGCTGACGGAAGCCCTGGCACCAGTGAGCGAACGCTGGCCGGGTCGTCTGACCGTTGCCGAACTCCATCCGCCGATCCCTGGTTACGAGTGTCCGCCGGACCATCAGCTTGTCGAGGTAGTGGAGAAACTGCTGGGCGAAAAAACCGATGTCGTGAACTACTGCACCGAAGCGCCGTTTATTCAGACCCTGTGCCCAACGCTGGTGTTGGGACCGGGTTCAATCAATCAGGCGCACCAGCCTGACGAATATCTCGAGACGCGTTTTATTAAGCCCACCCGTGAGTTAATCACCCAGGTCGTGCACCACTTCTGCTGGCACTGATCGAACTACCCGCTTTCCCGGCCTACCTCCGATGGTAGGCCGGATATGCGCAGCGCCATCCGGCAATGCATTTTCACATTCCGATAAGCATTTCTTATCTGGCTGGATGTGAATTAAATTTCGTAAATTACCCGCATTTATTCGTTTGCTGAACCGATTTCGCCGCAATTGACGCCACGGGTTTTACGTGGCTTTATAAAAGACGACTACTAAACAAAGTCCGAAAGATTTCGTGTCACAGCAAGGCGGCAAACAAGCCCATTCCAGGGCGCTTACATAAGTAAGTGACCTGGGTGGACGAGCGCAGCC
This sequence comes from Citrobacter sp. Ca225, assembly GCF_030337175.1. NCBI lineage: Bacteria > Pseudomonadati > Pseudomonadota > Gammaproteobacteria > Enterobacterales > Enterobacteriaceae > Citrobacter > Citrobacter sp. Ca225. The sequence continues at coordinate 21,984 of NZ_JAOWCD010000057.1, forward strand.
AACGCCGCTGTGGCGTGAAAGATACAGGACTCATAGATTAAAGATGGGGTGTCTGGGTTAATATGAACGAACAATATTCCGCGTTGCGTAGTAATGTCAGTATGCTCGGCAAAGTGCTGGGAGAAACCATCAAGGATGCGCTGGGAGAGAACATTCTTGATCGCGTAGAAACAATCCGAAAGCTGTCTAAATCCTCACGCGCTGGCAATGAAGCAAATCGCCAGGAGTTGCTCACCACGTTACAGAATTTGTCGAATGACGAGTTGCTGCCGGTCGCACGCGCGTTTAGCCAGTTCCTGAACCTGGCCAATACCGCCGAGCAATATCACAGCAGTTCGCCAAAAGGCGAAGGCGCCAGCAACCCGGAAGTGATTGCCCGCACCCTGCGTAAACTGAAAAACCAGCCAGAGCTGAACGACGCCATCATCAAAAAAGCGGTAGAGTCGTTGTCTCTTGAGCTGGTGCTGACCGCACATCCGACGGAAATTACCCGTCGCACACTGATCCACAAAATGGGCGAAATCAACGCCTGTCTGAAGCAGCTCGATAACAAAGATATCGTTGAATACGAACGCCACCAGTTGATGCGCCGTCTGCGCCAGCTGATTGCCCAGTCCTGGCACACCGATGAAATTCGTAAGCTGCGCCCAAGCCCGGTTGATGAAGCCAAATGGGGCTTCGCGGTGGTCGAGAACAGCCTGTGGCAGGGCGTACCGAACTATTTACGCGAGCTGAACGAACAGCTGGAAGATAATCTGGGCTACCAGTTACCCGTTGATTTCGTTCCGGTCCGTTTCACCTCATGGATGGGCGGCGACCGTGACGGCAACCCGAATGTAACCGCAGATATCACCCGCCACGTTCTGCTGCTGAGCCGCTGGAAAGCAACCGACCTGTTCCTGAAAGATATTCAGGTTCTGGTTTCCGAGCTGTCGATGGTCGATGCCACGCCGGAACTGTTAGCGATGGTCGGTGAAGAAGGCGCTTCGGAGCCTTACCGCTATCTGATGAAAAACCTGCGCTCGCGCCTGATGGCAACCCAGGCCTGGCTGGAAGCGCGTCTGAAAGGCGAGAAGCTGCCGAAACCGGCAGGTCTGCTGACACAAAACGAACAGCTATGGGAACCGCTGTACGCCTGCTACCGGTCGTTACAAGCTTGCGGCATGGGCATTATCGCCAACGGTGAACTGCTCGACACCCTGCGTCGTGTGAAATGTTTTGGCGTCCCGCTGGTGCGTATTGATATCCGCCAGGAAAGCACCCGCCACACCGAAGCGCTGGGTGAACTGACCCGCTACCTCGGCATTGGTGATTACGAAAGCTGGTCAGAAGCGGACAAACAGGCCTTCCTGATCCGTGAGCTGAACTCCAAACGCCCGCTGCTACCGCGCAACTGGGAGCCGAGTAATGACACTCGTGAAGTGCTCGACACCTGTAAAGTCATCGCCGAAGCGCCGAAAGGGTCGATTGCTGCCTACGTCATCTCAATGGCAAAAACGCCATCTGACGTGCTGGCTGTGCATCTACTATTGAAAGAAGCCGGAATTGGCTTTGCCATGCCGGTGGCCCCGCTGTTCGAGACCCTTGACGACCTGAACAATGCCGACGACGTCATGACCCAACTGCTGAACATCGACTGGTATCGCGGTCTGATTCAGGGCAAGCAGATGGTGATGATTGGTTATTCCGACTCGGCAAAAGATGCCGGCGTAATGGCCGCCTCCTGGGCGCAGTATCAGGCGCAGGATGCGTTGATCAAAACCTGCGAGAAAGCCGGTATTGAACTGACGCTGTTCCATGGTCGCGGTGGTTCTATCGGTCGCGGGGGCGCACCGGCCCATGCCGCCCTGCTTTCACAACCACCGGGCAGCCTGAAAGGCGGTCTGCGCGTGACCGAACAGGGCGAGATGATCCGTTTCAAATACGGTCTGCCGGAAGTCACCGTCAGTAGCCTGTCGCTATACACCAGCGCCATTCTGGAAGCGAACCTGCTGCCGCCGCCAGAGCCGAAAGACGCCTGGCGTCATATCATGGACGAACTTTCAGTCATCTCCTGTGACGTGTACCGTGGCTACGTGCGTGAAAACAAAGACTTTGTCCCGTACTTCCGCTCCGCAACGCCGGAACAGGAACTGGGCAAACTGCCGCTCGGTTCGCGTCCAGCGAAACGTCGCCCGACCGGTGGTGTGGAATCTCTGCGCGCTATTCCGTGGATTTTCGCCTGGACGCAGAACCGCCTGATGTTGCCAGCCTGGCTCGGTGCCGGCACCGCGCTGCAAAAAGTGGTGGAAGATGGTAAGCAGAGCGAACTGGAAGCGATGTGCCGCGACTGGCCGTTCTTCTCCACCCGTCTCGGCATGCTGGAAATGGTGTTCTCGAAAGCGGATCTGTGGCTGGCGGAATATTACGATCAGCGCCTGGTCGCGAAAGCGCTGTGGCCGCTGGGCAAGGAGCTGCGCGAACTGCTGGAAGAAGACATCAAAGTGGTGCTGGCGATTGCCAACGATTCACATCTGATGGCCGATCTCCCGTGGATTGCCGAGTCTATCCAGTTACGGAATATCTACACCGACCCGCTGAACGTTCTGCAGGCCGAGCTGTTACACCGCTCGCGACTGACGGAACAACAGGGCAAAGAGCCCGATCCTCGCGTTGAACAAGCGCTGATGGTCACCATTGCCGGCGTGGCGGCAGGTATGCGTAATACCGGCTAATTTTCCCCCTCCCCCCCTCTCGTGCTATTGCGCGCGAGGGGGTTGAAATAGTTCTGTCATAACCTCCGCACATTCACTATATTTCTGTCTGTTTTTTCCACCGTGAGATTTTTCAGAGCAACGTGTGCCTTTGCACCGGTGCTTCAGATTCTCTTAAGGTTTAGTCGCTACGTTTGGCACCACGTTTAAAGACAGGCTGACAATATGCAATCCACAACCCTCCAGTCTACGCCATCATTTAGCTGGAAAGCCCTTGGCTGGGCGCTTCTCTATTTTTGGTTTTTCTCCTCTTTATTACAGGCCATTATTTTAATTACGGGTTTCAGCGGTACCAACGGACTGCGTGACTCGTTGCTTTACAGCTCCCTTTGGCTGATCCCAATTTTCCTGTTCCCGAGTCGGACCCGCATTATTGCTGCGGTGGTGGGGATCGTGTTATGGGCGACGTCGCTGGCCACGCTCTGCTATTACGTCATCTACGGGCAAGAGTTTTCGCAAAGCGTCTTGTTCGTGATGTTTGAGACTAACGCCAACGAAGCCAGCGAATACCTGAGCCAATACTTCAGCCTGAAGATTATCGCCATTGCGCTGGCCTATACCGTCGTCGCCGTATTTCTCTGGACACGACTGCGCCCCGTCTATATTCCCGGACGTTGGCGTTGGCTCGTCTCTTTTGCGCTGCTGTATGGGCTGATCCTGAACCCGTTTGTGGTTCGTTCTGCGTTTGGCAACTCGCCGTATGAAAAAACGCTAAGCGGCCTCTCCTCACGTATGGAACCAGCGGCGCCATGGCAGTTTGTCATTGGTTACTACCAGTATCAGCGCCAGTTGACCTCACTTAACAACCTGTTAAGTCAGAACCACGCTCTGCCTCCGCTGAGCAATTTTAAAGACAATTCCGGCGACGCGCCGCGCACGCTGGTGCTGGTGATTGGCGAATCCACCCAACGTGGCCGCATGAGTCTGTACGGTTATCCGCGTGAAACCACGCCGGAACTGGACGCATTGCATCAGTCGGATCCGAATCTGACCGTGTTTAACAACGTCGTGACCTCACGCCCTTACACGATCGAAATCTTGCAACAGGCGCTGACCTTCGCGAACGAGAAGAACCCGGACCTGTATCTGACGAAACCGTCGCTGATGAACATGATGAAACAGGCGGGGTATAAGACCTACTGGATCACAAACCAGCAGACGATGACCGCCCGTAACACCATGCTGACGGTTTTCTCGAAGCAGACCGACGAGCAGTTCTATATGAACCAGCAGCGTACGCAAAGCGCGCGCGAATATGACACTAACGTGCTGACGCCATTTAAGAAAATCATGGCTGATCCGGCACCGAAAAAGTTCATCATCGTGCATTTGCTGGGCACGCACATTAAGTACAAATTCCGTTACCCGGAAGACCAGGGCAAGTTCGACGGTAGTACCGATCATGTCCCGCCAGGTCTGAGCGCAGAAGAGCTGGAATCGTATAACGATTACGACAACGCCAACCTGTATAACGACAAAGTCGTCGCGAGCCTGATTAAGGATTATAAAGCGACCGATCCGAACGGCTTCCTGCTCTATTTCTCCGACCATGGCGAAGAGGTGTATGACACCCCGCCGCATAAAACGCAGGGTCGTAACGAGGACAACCCGACGCGTCACATGTATACCGTGCCGTTCTTGTTGTGGACGTCCGAGAAATGGCAGGCCGCGCATCCGCGTGATTTATCACAAGATGTGAATCGTAAGTACAGCAGTTCGGAACTGATCCACACCTGGTCCGACTTAGCCGGGCTGACCTACGACGGTTTCGATCCGACGCGCTCCATCACCAGCCCGCAGTTCAAAGAAACCACGCGCTGGATTGGTAACCCGTACAAGAAAAATGCGCTGATTGATTACGACACTCTGCCGTATGGCGATCAGGTCGGAAATCAGTAAGTCATTCAGCAGGCCACGCTTTTTAGGGTGGCCTTTTTTCGCCCTGGCAGTTACTGTTTCCTTGTCTGAGCAACGCAAGGGATCATCATGTATCAAGACGTCAGCCATCTTCTATCCCGCCTGATTCATGGCCCCGCGCCGCTGCGCCAGATTTTCTTTGCCAGTACGCTTACCCCCATCCCGGCGCTGGCGTATCAGGTCGATTTTCCCCGTCTGGAAATCGTGCTGGAAGGTGAACTGACCGACGCCAGCCTCACCGACACGCTCACCCCATACGATGTGCTCTATGTGCCAGCAGGTGGCTGGAATCTTCCGCAGTGGCAGGTGCCGGTCATTACGCTCAGTATCCTGTTCGGCAAACAACAGCTCGGATTCAGCGTGGTGCAATGGGACGGGGAAACATACCAGAATCTGGTCAAACAGCACGTGGCGCGCCGTGGCCCGCGTATCGGTTCCTTTCTGTTGCAGACGCTCAATGAAATGCAAATGCAGCCGCAGGAGCAGCAAACGGCGCGGTTGATTGTCGCCAGTCTGCTCAGCCACTGTCGCGACCTGCTTGGCAGCCAGATCCAGACTGCCTCGCGCAGCCAGGCGCTGTTTGAGGCTATCCGCGACTACATTGACGAGCGCTACGCCTCACCGCTCACCCGGGAATCGGTGGCGCAGGCGTTCTATATTTCGCCGAACTATCTCTCGCATCTGTTTCAAAAAACGGGGGCGGTTGGCTTTAACGAATACCTGAACCATACGCGACTGGAACACGCAAAGACCTTGTTGAAAGGCTACGACTTAAAAGTGAAAGAAGTCGCGCACACCTGCGGATTTGTGGACAGTAACTACTTTTGCCGCCTGTTTCGTAAAAACACCGAACGCTCGCCGTCAGAATATCGTCGTCAGTATCACAGCCAGCTAACGGAAAAGCAGGTCAGTCCAGAATAAGATGGGTATATTGCGGAGCGGAAAGCAACTTACGCACCGCGCTCATGACACGCTGCGGTTCGCGCAGAAAGGCGTTAATGCCGGACTGGACATAACGGCATTGAGTGAAACGTTCCGCTCCCGCCAGTTCGATATCGGTAATCAGCAGCACGGCATCCGCCCGACGGATATCCTCTTCGGTTAAGCGATTTTCCGTACCAAGCGCCCCCTGCGTTTCAATCTTAATGGTCCATTTTTCCTGCTGGCATAACTTCTCCAGCCGTTCAGCCGCCATGTAGGTATGGGCCACACCGCTTACGCAGGCCGTCACCGCGACCAGAAATCGTCCTGTTGACACGGACATATTACCCTCCTGTTGTGACCTGAAAGCCCGCGTTCTCCGCCATCTCACGCATTTGGGCAATAATCTGTTCCGTTGGCGCAGGGACGTCCTTCATCCCCCACTGCTGCCCGAGCAACCGATATTTCGGTTCTCCATAGAGATGAAACGGTAGCAGGTGCAATTGCTTTATACCAAGCGATAACAGCAACGTCAGCGCGCGCTGCATATTCTCATGTGTGAGCGTGTAACCGGGGATCAGCGGCAAACGGGGGATCACGTTAACGCCCTCCGCCACCAGCATCCGCAAATTAGCCACGACGCGCGGCATATTCATCGCCACAATCTCACGGGCCCGTTCAGGCTCCATGATCTTTAAATCGAACAGCACTTCATCACACGCTTTCGCCAGCGGAAGCAGCCGACGGGCGGGGGCATCGCCTGCCGTTTCAATTGCACAATGCACACCCCAGCGCCGCAGACGCTGTAAGAATCGCGTAGCGAAAGCCGCCTGCATCAACACCTCTCCGCCCGACAGCGTCACCCCGCCGCCAGAGGTGCGAAAGAAAACGTCATCTTTCATCACCTCGCGTTCCAGCTCATCCAGGGTGACATCACGGCCAATCCGCTCAAACGCCCCGGAAGGACACTCGTCGGCATCACGCAGACACGGCGTACAGCGCAGGCATTTGCTTTCCCGTCGCACCGTTTCAATCCGTGGCGAGATCGATTCCGGATTGGCGCACCACGGGCAGGTGTGTGGGCAGCCTTTAAAAAAGACCACCGTGCGGATCCCCTGACCGTCATTCAGCGAATACCGTTGAATATTGAAGATGCGTGCGACCTCCTCGTCGCACGACTCCACAACCTCACAACTGATGCGCGGTGCGGCGAATGATGTCATCCTGAATCTCCTTCGACAGCTCGACAAAGAAGGCGCTATACCCTGCTACGCGTACCACCAGCCCGGCGAAATCCTGGGGTCGCAGCTGCGCTTCCCGCAGCGTTTCGGCATTCACCACGTTAAACTGAATATGCTGCAATTTGAGCTGGGTAAAGGCGCGCAAGAAATCGCACAGCTTGTGTAATCCTGCCTCTCCTTCCAGCGTGGCGGGCGTGAACTTCACGTTCAGCAACGTCCCGTTGGACAACAGCGTGTTATCCAGCTTACTGACCGATTTCAGCACCGCCGTCGGTCCCTGCATATCCTGTCCAAGCATCGGCGAAAGGCCGCCATCCGCCAGTTGCTCTCCGGAAAAACGCCCGTCCGGTGTCGCCCCTACCACCGCCCCCAACGGCACGTGTGCGGACACGGTATAAGAACCCGGCGTAAACTGCCCGCCACGCGGATTCTGATACTTCTCCACCTCTTTGCAGTAATAACGCAGCAGTTCGGCGCTGATGTTGTCCACCTCATCAATGTCATTACCGTATTTATGGAAGCGGTTGATCAACCTGGCGCGGATCTTTTCCCCTTCCGGCGTGGCAAAGTTAGCCTTTAACACCGCAAGAAGTTCGTCAAAACGGAGGCGCTGCTGCTCAAACACCAGTCCATTCAGCGCATGCAGAGAATCGCTGAGGTTGGCGATGCCAATACCCTGCACACCCGAGAAATTATAGCGCGCGCCGCCGTCGGTGATGTCACATCCCTTCTCCAGACAATCACTGATAAACGAGGAGAGCAACGGCACTGGCGCCCAGTCGCGATGACCGATGTCGCAAATATTACTGCCTTCAACCATCAGCGTGATGTAGTGGCTGATTTTGGCGCGAATATGTGCCAGCAGACCGTCCCAGGTCAGCTCACCATTACCTTCATTCTCGTACAGGCTAATTTCCATGACCTTCAACAGATTGAACATAGCGATATCATGCAGACCATAGGTTCTGCCCGGAATCGACAACTCCACGCACCCTACCACGGCGTAATCACGCGCATCTTCCAGCGAGACGCCCCGGTTGAGGAATGCCGGGATCACCACTTCATCATTAAAGATCTGTGGAATACCGGTACCCAGGCGGATAGTCTCGGCAGTCTTCATCAGAAACGGCTTATCAATCAGCGTGTTGGTGCGAACGCCCAGATTCGGCTGGGGTAACTGCACACTCTGATAGGCATCGAGACAGAGGAATGAAAGCACGTTTACCGCACTGCGGCCATTCTCCGTCAGGCCACCAAGTAGCGCGGTATAGCCGGTCGGGAAGCCAGCGAAATAACGTGCGCTGCTGGTCGAACGCAGGAGCACAATGTCGTTGCATTTCACCCACAGCGATTCCAGCAGTTCTTTCAGGAATGCGGGATCATCTCCCTGCGCCAGCGACGCCTGATAAAACGGCAGCATGTACTGATCGAAACGCCCCAGCGACAGCGAACTAGCGTTGGACTCGTACTGCAAAATGATGTTCATGTACCAGAACAACTGGCACGCCTGCCAGAAGGTGTGCGGCTTATGCTGCACGTTATGCCGCGAGTTGGCAGCGATAGTCAGCAACTCCTGGCGACGAGTGACGTCAGGGCAGCGTTCAGCCATCTCTTCCGCCAGTACGGCATAACGCAGAATGTGGCGCTGCGACGCTTCCAGCAGCAGCAGTGCCGCCTGATAAAAGGCGTTATGCGGCGCCTGCTCGCAGTGCGCGCGCATCTCCATCACCAGTTCACCCAGCCCGTGATTCAGCAGGCGCGGATAATCAATGATGATATGCCCCTGTCCCTTATCCGTCTGGTTGATGCTAAAAATCTGGGTACTGACGGCGGCCTTAACCTCATCCGTCATCTGACCGTTGATGAAATCCTTCATCGACCGTTTTTCCCAGTAAGGGAACAGCACATCACGATAGAGGCGTTTATCGTCTTCGCTGATGTCGAAACGGTCCTGGGGACGAGTCGGGAACTGATCCAACTCGTTGAGCAGCCAGTACGGGTCCATCTCCGGCGACATGATGCCCGCACGCGGTTTAACGGTACGGTTGCCGGCAATCAGTTCCTCATCACGAATCGAAATCTCGACATGCTCGAGGATATACGCGGTCGCTTTAGCCCGACGTAAAATGACCGGCTCCCCTTCCGTCTGTTGATGACTGGCGGTATACAGCATTGCACGCTCAAGCGAAATTTCCCTGCTGTTCTGAAAGAGTGCCGCTTTTAAGCGGTGGATGCGGTGGGTCATGAGGAACTCCTGTGGGCATGAATGCCTGATGGCGCTACGCTTATCAGGCCTACAAATTCGTAGGCCGGATAAGGCAGCGCCGCCATCCGGAACACAAAAAACTTATGCGGTTTGCGCCAGATGCGCGCCAATCTTGTTCATAATCGCGTCGGCGCGTTTTACCGCATCGCTGATGTTGACACGGACGATAGTCTTACCAGCAAAACGCTCCTCAAATTTAATCCCGATATCCTTGGTCAGAATGACGATATCAGCCTGTGCCACATCAGCGGGTGTCAGTTCATTTTCCAGACCAATGGAGCCCTGCGTCTCCACTTTCACTTCCCAGCCTTTCGCTTTGGCTGCACTTTCCAGCGCTTCAGCGGCCATATAGGTATGTGCAACACCTGAAGGACATGCGGTTACTGCAATAATTTTCGTCATGACGCCACTCCTCACTTAATTAATTTCAAAATCTAAATCCAGATCGTCTTCTTTCTCGTCGGTCTGAGAGACATTCTTGCGCGCCAGGCTTTTCAGCACGTTCACACAGATAGCCGTCACCACCGCACCTACCGCCACCGCGGCGACATAACCCAACTTACCTTCAACCACCGGCAGAACAATCAGTCCACCCCAGCCTGCGTAACACTGAGCGCCGAACAATGCCGCCGTGGCCGCACCACAGGCCGAACCCAGCATGATGGAAGGAATGACGCGCAGCGGGTCAGCGGCAGCGAAAGGAATCGCCCCTTCGGTAACGCCCACACATCCCATCACCAGCGCCGCTTTACCGGCTTCGCGCTCTTCAGAAGAGAAATTTTTACGCCCCACCAGCGTCGCCAGTCCTAAGCCCAGCGGCGGCACGCAGATCCCGACCGCCGCAATGGCCACGACGGTGTAAACCCCCTGCGCTACACAAATCAGCATGAAGGCGTAGGCCACTTTGTTGATCGGGCCGCCCATGTCAAAGGCCAGCATCAGCCCCATAATCACGGCTAACATCACGATGCTGCCCTGCTGCATGCCTTGCAGCCACTGGGTCAGACTGGCGGTCAGCGCGCCAACGGGTTCGCCCAGTCCCCACATCATGATGCCCGCCGTAATAAAGGTCCCGATGACAGGAATCACGAAGATGGGCATGACAGAACGCAATACCTTATGGACCGGAATTTTTTTCAGGTAATACACCACAATGCCGCCGATAATCCCGGCAATCAGCGCCCCGAAGAACCCGGCGCCGAAGCTGTTGCCTACCCAGGCACCAATCGCGCATGGTGCCAGCGCGGAGCGTTCCGCAATGGAATAACCAATGTACGCCGCAAGGAAAGGCACCATCAGGGTCAGCCCGGCCACGCCGATATCAAACAGCTTTTTGAGATTCGGATCGGTCGCGGCATCAGGCACCGCCCCTTTCCCATACAGCATGACGGAGACTGCCAGTAAGATGCCGCCCGCAACCACAAAGGGGATCATATGCGACACCCCCGTCATCAGATGCTGACGGGTATTTTTCAGGATGTGTACCAACTCATTCATAAGTCGCTCCCGGGCAGGTGTTTGCCCATATCCATAACGTTGTTGTGGCAAACAATAGGCAATCCGCAAGGTCGCAGACAGTGGATAAAAAGGCCATTTACTGGATTTTTGTAATGTCAGTACAAAAATGCGATCCGCTTCATAAGTTGAAGGATAAGAGAATTCACGGATACCGGGAGGACTTGTGAACTGTCTCCCACTTTTCGCCTTACATTACATTTGTCCAGTTTTTGGCAGAATTGTCACATGGCAGCGAACAAGCAAGGCCTTTTATGCTGTAGGCAGAAAACCGTTATGGGAGAAAGGCAATGGCCCTGATTGTGGAATTTACCTGTGAGCTGCCCAATGGCGTCCATGCACGCCCGGCAAGCCATGTTGAGACCCTGTGTAACACCTTTACTTCACACATTGAGTGGCACAACCTGCGAACCGATCGTAAGGGCAACGCCAAGAGCGCGCTGGCGTTGATTGGCACGGATACGCTGGCTGGCGACCCCTGCCAGTTGCTGATTACAGGAGCAGATGAAGCCGATGCCCATCAGCGCCTGAGCCTGTGGCTGCGCGACGAGTTCCCCCACTGCGATGCCCCGCTGGCAGAAGCCAGTAACAGCGAATTAGAACCACTACCGGTTTCACTGACTCACCTGAACCCGCAGCTTTTCCGCGCCCGTAGCGTTTGCAGTGGTAGCGCGGGCGGTATCCTGACGCTTCTCTCTTCGCTGGATCTCAACGCGCTCGGCGAACTCCCTGTGGCAGGCGATGTGGAAAGCGAGCAGTCGGCGCTGGATCGCGGCTTAACGCTGCTGGTAAAAAACATTGCGTTTCGTTTGCTCGACAGCGACGGCACCACCAGTGCGATTCTGGAAGCCCACCGTTCGCTGGCGGGCGATACCTCCTTGCGTCAGCATTTGCTGGCAGGCGTTTCTCGCGGCTTAAGCTGCGCGCAGGCGATTGTCGACAGCGCCAACCATTTCTGCGATGAGTTTGCCCGTTCCAGCAGTCGCTATTTGCAGGAACGCGCGCTGGACGTGCGCGACGTCTGTTTCCAGTTGCTGCAACACATCTACGGCGAAAAGCGCTTTCCGGCACCGGGAAAGCTGACCCAACCCACTATTTGTATGGCGGATGAGTTGACGCCCAGCCAGTTCCTGGAACTGGACAAAACGTTCCTCAAAGGACTGCTGTTGAAAAGCGGCGGCACCACTTCGCACACGGTGATTCTTGCTCGTTCATTCAACATCCCCACTCTGGTCGGTGTCGCGATTGACGCTTTAACCCCGTGGCTGCAGCAAGAAGTTTATATCGATGGCAATGCAGGAGCGGTGGTGGTCGCGCCTGATGAACCGGTCAGCCGCTACTATCAGCAGGAAGCCCGTGTACACGAGGCGCTGCGCGAGCAACAGCGCGTCTGGCTGACCCAGGAAGCGCGCACGGCCGACGGCATTCGTATGGAAGTTGCCGCCAACATTGCTCACTCCGTGGAAGCGCAGGCGGCATTTGGCAACGGCGCGGAGGCGGTTGGCCTGTTCCGCACCGAAATGCTGTATATGGATCGGCTCAGCGCTCCGGACGAGAACGAGCTGTACAACATTTTTTGCCAGGCGCTGGAATCCGCACAGGGGCGCAGCATTATTGTGCGTACGATGGATATCGGCGGCGATAAGCCCGTTGATTATCTGAATATTCCTGCTGAAGCCAACCCGTTCCTCGGCTATCGCGCCGTGCGTATCTATGAAGAGTACGCCGCGCTGTTTACCACTCAGCTCCGGTCGATCCTGCGCGCATCGGCGCACGGAAGCCTGAAAATTATGATCCCGATGATCTCCTCAATGGAAGAGATCCTGTGGGTGAAAGAGAAACTGGCGGAAGCCAAACAGCAGCTTCGCAATGAACAGATCCCATTTGATGAGAAGATCCCGCTCGGCATTATGCTGGAAGTCCCGTCAGTGATGTTCATCATCGACCAGTGCTGTGAAGAGATTGATTTCTTTAGTATTGGCAGCAATGACCTGACGCAATACCTGTTGGCCGTTGACCGCGATAACGCCAAAGTGACCCGCCACTACAACAGCCTGAACCCGGCCTTTCTGCGCGCGCTGGATTTCGCGGTGCAGGCGGTGCACCGTCAGGGGAAATGGATCGGCCTGTGTGGCGAGCTCGGGGCAAAAGGTTCCGTTCTGCCATTGCTGGTCGGGTTGGGGCTGGATGAAATCAGCATGAGCGCCCCCTCCATTCCTGCCGCTAAAGCGCGAATGGCGCAGCTCGACAGTCGCGCCTGCCGCCAATTGCTGAATCAGGCGATGGCCTGTCGCACGTCGCTGGAAGTGGAGCATCTGCTGGCGCAGTTCCGCATGTCACAGCAGGATGCCCCACTGGTCACCGCCCAGTGCATCACCCTCGACAGCGACTGGCGTAGCAAAGAAGAGGTAATCAAAGGGATGACCGACAACCTGCTGCTCGCCAGCCGCTGCCGCTACCCCCGCAAACTGGAAGCCGATCTGTGGGCTCGTGAGGCAGTATTCTCTACCGGGCTGGGCTTCAGCTTCGCCATTCCGCACAGCAAATCTGAACACATTGAGCAGTCCACTATCAGCGTGGCACGCCTGAAAGCGCCTGTCCGCTGGGGAGATGACGAGGCGCAGTTCATCATCATGCTAACGCTCAACAAACACGCGGCGGGGGACCAGCACATGCGTATTTTCTCACGCCTGGCCCGTCGCATTATGCACGAAGAATTTCGCAATGCGCTGGTGAATGCCGCGTCTGCCGACGCGATTGCCAGCCTGCTGCAACATGAGCTTGAACTTTAAGAGGAAGCAAAATGGAACTGTATCTGGATAGCGCCAATGTGGCGGAAGTCGAACGTCTGGCCCGCATCTTCCCTATCGCCGGGGTGACGACCAACCCGAGTATTATCGCGGCAAGCAAAGAATCCATCTGGGATGTTCTGCCGCGTCTGCAAAAGGTGATTGGCGAAAACGGCGTTCTGTTTGCCCAGACCATGAGTCGCGATGCGCAGGGAATGGTGAATGAAGCTAAACGTCTGAACAATGCCGTTCCGGGAATTGTGGTGAAAATACCGGTAACCTCTGAAGGACTGGTCGCCATCAAACAGTTGAAAAAAGAGGGCATAGTCACCCTGGGAACCGCCGTGTACAGCGCCTCTCAGGGACTACTTGCCGCGCTGGCGGGGGCAAAATATGTCGCGCCTTACGTCAACCGCGTAGATGCCCAGGGCGGAGACGGTATTCGCACCGTTCAGGAATTACAGACGCTACTGGAACGTCATGCCCCGAAAAGCAAAGTGCTGGCCGCCAGTTTCAAGACCCCGCGCCAGGCGCTGGACTGTCTGCTGGTGGGCTGTGAAGCAATCACCCTTCCTTTAGATGTAGCGCAACAAATGCTCGATACCCCTGCGGTAGAGTCAGCTGTTGAGAAGTTTGAGCAAGACTGGAAAAACGCATTCGGTAACATCAACCTGTGAGGGAAATAAGGTATGGATCGCATTATTCAATCCCCTGGTAAGTACATTCAGGGTGCAGATGTCATCACTCGTCTTGGCGAATACCTCAAGCCGTTGGCTGAACGTTGGCTGGTTGTCGGCGACAAATTTGTTCTCGGTTTCGCTCAGGGCGAACTGGAAAAAAGCTTTAAAAACGCAGGACTGGCGCTGGAAGTCGCGCCGTTTGGCGGTGAATGCTCGCAAAACGAGATCGACCGTTTGCGCAGCGTGGCGGAAAATGCGCAGTGTGGCGCGGTGCTCGGCATCGGCGGCGGTAAAACGCTGGATACCGCCAAAGCCCTTGCCCACTTTATGAACCTGCCTGTGGCGATCGCCCCGACCATCGCCTCAACGGATGCGCCCTGCAGCGCGCTTTCCGTTATCTACACCGATGCTGGTGAATTTGACCGTTATCTGCTGCTACCGCACAACCCGCATATGGTTATCGTCGACACCAAAATCGTTGCCGGCGCCCCGGCGCGTCTGTTAGCCGCAGGGATTGGTGATGCGCTGGCCACGTGGTTTGAAGCACGCGCGTGTTCACGCAGCGGCGCGATCACCATGGCGGGCGGCAAATGCACTCAGGCGGCGCTGGCGCTGGCTGAACTGTGCTACAACACGCTGCTCGAAGAGGGTGAAAAAGCAATGCTCGCCGCCGAGCAGCATGTCGTGACCCCGGCGCTTGAACGCGTGATTGAGGCCAACACCTATCTGAGTGGCGTCGGCTTTGAAAGCGGCGGTCTGGCTGCCGCGCACGCGGTTCACAACGGTCTGACGGCGATCCCGGATGCGCATCACTATTATCACGGTGAAAAAGTGGCCTTTGGTACGCTGACGCAGCTGATTCTGGAAAACGCGCCGGTTGAAGAGATTGAGACCGTTGCCGCACTGTGCCATTCCGTCGGTCTGCCGATTACGCTGGCGCAACTGGATATCAAACAGGATATCCCGGCGAAGATGCGTATTGTGGCAGAAGCCTCCTGCGCGAAAGGCGAAACCATTCACAACATGCCTGGCGGCGCTACGCCGGATCAGGTTTATGCCGCACTGTTGGTTGCCGACCAGTACGGTCAGCGCTATCTGCAAGAGTGGGAATAACACGCTCTACACTCCCGGCCTCGCCGGGAGTGTTTCTTATCTCATCAGGCCTGTTCGACCACCTGCACCTCACGCTTTTTCCGGCTGACAATTGCCAGCGCCATAACGATCAGCACAATTCCCCCACCCTCAACGGGACCGGGGTTTTCACCAAGCAGCCACCAGGAAAACAGCACGCTACAGACCGGCACCGCCAGGGTACTTAAGCTGGCGATACTGGCAGGCAAATTCTTCAGGACAAACAGCCACAAACTCCAGGCCAGCGCCGTCGCCAGAATCGCGCTATATCCCAGCGCCCAGAGGACCACCGGCTGCCAGTCAACTTCCCGCTGCGGCACCAGCCAGGCCACCGCACTCATCACCAGCGCGGCATACAACATCTGCCAGGCCGTTAACGACAGCAAATCGACGCGTGGATGGCGGGTATAAAGACGTTTAGCGACAATGGCGCTCGCTCCCCAGCTGACTCCGGAGAGAATCGCCAGCAGAGCGCTCTTCAATGTTGATAAATTCAGTTGCCACGGTTGCAGCACAAGCAGTAACCCTATTGCGGCAATGGCAATTGCGGCGTATTGCAGGCGTCGCAGTCGCTCCCCCAGAAACAGCGCCGCCAGAATAACGACCCAAAACGGCATGGTATAGGTCAGGATAGCGACTTTCCCCGCCCCGCCGCTGACCAGCGCCCACTGACCGAAGCCAATCATCCCGCAGGTCTGCAACAGCGCAATCGCCAGCGTAAACCGAAACGGCGTCGGGTGCAGGCCACGGCCGCGCAAAAGGAGGACGAGGAATAATATTAAGGCTCCGAAGATACAGCGTAATGCAGTGAAGTCGAACGCGCCGATATAGCTCGTGACCTGCTTCATAAAAATCCAGCTATAGCTCCAGATAAGGGTAAGCAAGATAAGACCACCGATTGCCAGTGGATTGCCCTTTCCTGAGACAGACATGATAGATCCAATAGATTGACGTTTCCTGCGGACACTATACCCCTACAAATACACTTCAGCGACTGCAAGCCGTCGCTGAAGTGGGGTCAGATTACATCAGGGGTGGGCTTACTGCAGGTCGAAACGGTCCAGGTTCATCACTTTCACCCATGCCGCAACAAAGTCCTTCACGAACTTCACGTGCGCATCGCTACCGGCATACACTTCCGCCAGAGCACGCAGCACCGCATGAGAGCCAAAAACCAGGTCCGCACGAGAAGCGGTGTATTTCACTTCACCTGTCTGACGATCGCGACCTTCAAACTGTTCGTTTGACTCATCAACCGGTTTCCATTCGTGACGCATATCCAGCAGGTTGACGAAGAAGTCATTGCTGAGTACACCCGGACGATCGGTAAAGACACCATGTTTACTGCCGTCGTAGTTCGCGCCAAGCACGCGCAGACCACCCACCA
The DNA here is from genome assembly GCF_030337175.1 of Citrobacter sp. Ca225. Classification (NCBI taxonomy): domain Bacteria; kingdom Pseudomonadati; phylum Pseudomonadota; class Gammaproteobacteria; order Enterobacterales; family Enterobacteriaceae; genus Citrobacter; species Citrobacter sp. Ca225. The sequence goes on from NZ_JAOWCD010000057.1 coordinate 38,584, forward strand.
GCACGGTCATTTCTGGTGCGGTCAGAGTCAACTGCTGCGCTTTATCGATCAGCAGAGACTCTGTTGTTGCCACGCCAGGTTCACCGCGATAGTTACGGAACCCATCGGCGATCGGTTTGAGGAGCTCAAACATCTCAATATCTGTCTGATCCTGACGCGCATCCACACGACCAGGCGTAAACGGCACATGAATGCTGACACCTGCAGCGCTGGCGGCTTTTTCAACCCCCACGACACCGGCAAGAACAATGATATCGGCCAGCGACGCTTTAGCGGAATCACGCTGGATTTTCTCCAGAACCGGCAGCGCACGCGTAGCAATCGCATTGACATCCCAGCCGCGCTGCGGCGCTAATGCCAGACGCGCACCGTTCGCCCCGCCACGTTTATCCCCCCCGCGGAAGGTCGACGCAGACGCCCACGCAACGGACACCAGTTCACCGACAGAGAGACCGGAATCCGCGATGGCAGACTTCAGGCTCAGGATATCTTCTTCCGTTGGATTGAAGGTGGGTTGCGGCAGCGGGTCCTGCCAAATCAGATCTTCTTTTGGCACTTCCGGACCGATGTAACGCGCTTTCGGCCCCATATCACGGTGGGTCAGTTTGAACCACGCACGGGCGAAGGCTTCGTTAAACGCCTGCGGATCGTTCAGGAAACGGCGGGAAATTTTTTCGAATTCTGGATCAAAACGCAGCGTCAGGTCGGTGACCAGCATCGTCGGCTTACGTTTTTTCGACGGGTCGAACGGATCAGGAATGATTTCTGGCGCATCGACTGCTTCAAACTGGATGGCGCCAGCCGGACTGCGCGTCTGTACCCACTCATATTTGAACAGGTTCTCGAAGAAGTAGTTGCTCCACTGGGTTGGGGTTTGCGTCCAGACCACTTCCAGTCCGGATGTAATCGCATCCGCGCCCACACCGCTACCAAAATCACTTTTCCAGCCTAAACCCTGGTTTTCGATCGGTGCCACTTCCGGGTCCGGGCCGACGTGCGTCGCCGGGCCTGCGCCGTGGGTTTTCCCTAATGTGTGACCGCCGGCAATCAACGCAACGGTCTCTTCGTCGTTCATCCCCATGTTGCCAAAGGTTGCACGAATCGCTGAAGCCGCCGAAAGCGGTTCACCGCTGGCGTTAGGACCTTCCGGGTTAACATAGATCAGCCCCATCTCGGTGGCGGCTAAAGGACGTTTAGCCAGTTCTTCCGGGTCACGGTGGGCAAGCCACGTTTTCTCATCGCCCCAGTTTACATCCAGATCCGGTTCCCAGACGTCCTCACGACCCGCACCGAAACCAAAGGTACGGAAGCCGGAGTTTTCCAGCGCAACGTTACCCGCCAGAATAAACAAGTCGGCCCAGGAAATTTTTTGTCCGTATTTTTGCTTGATTGGCCACAGCAGACGACGCGCCTTGTCCAGACTCACGTTATCCGGCCAGGAGTTCAGGGGAGCAAAACGCTGCTGTCCGCGACCTGCGCCGCCGCGTCCGTCAACGGAACGATAGGTACCAGCCCCGTGCCAGGCCATGCGGATAAACAGACCGGCATACGTTCCCCAGTCAGCAGGCCACCACGGTTGAGATTCGGTGAGAAGCGCTCTGAGATCGCCTTTCAGCGCGGAATAATCTAATTTGCTGAATTCTTTGCGGTAATCAAAATCTTCACCCAGCGGGTTTGAGCGATTGGAATGTTGGTTTAACAAGTCGACGCGGAGCTGGTTAGGCCACCAGTCACGGCTGGTTGTTCCTGCTCCAGCGCTCTGGTCATGGCCGCCCTGATGAAAAGGACATTTTCCGGCGGACGTCGGGTTATGGATATCGTCTGGCGTGCTCATCTATATGCTCCCTTTACAGTGTTTACATTACGATATACACCTACAGAGATAAGATATAGTCGAAAAAATCCACAGATTCGATAGCCGATACCTTTTATATTTTTAGTTACAGAGATGTAGATCAAAATGAGGTGTAATAAAGCCCTCCGGGGAGGGCCGAGGCATTTAGATACCGGGTCTGACACCCAGGGTGTGGCAAATGGCATAACTCATTTCAGCGCGGTTAAGTGTATAGAAATGAAAGTCTTTTACGCCTTCCCGGCTTAAAATTTTCACCATGTCCATGGCGATATTTGCTCCCACCAGCTTACGGGTTTCCGCATCGTCATCGAGGCCATTAAACATCTGTGACATCCACGCCGGAATGCGCACATTGGTCATATCGGCAAACTTCTTCGCCTGCTTAAAGTTCGAGACCGGCAGAATGCCAGGAATGATTTCCACGTCGATACCCGCAGAGACGCAGCGGTCACGAAAACGCAGGTAGCTTTCGACGTCAAAGAAAAATTGGGTAATGGCGCGGTTCGCCCCGGCATCCACTTTACGTTTCAGGTTGAGCAGATCCGCCTGCGCGCTTTTCGCTTCCGGATGCACTTCCGGGTAAGCGGCGACGGAGATATCAAAGTCGGCCACCTCTTTCAGCAGGCTCACCAGGTCGGCAGCATACATATCGGGCTTACCGCTGCCTGCCGGCAAATCGCCGCGCAGCGCAACGATGTGGCGGATTCCGTTGTTCCAGTAGTCCTGTGCAATAGTACGCAGTTCATCGCGGGTCGCATCAATACAGGTCAGGTGCGGTGCGGCTTCCAGACCGGTACGATCTTTAATCCCTTTGATGATGCTGTGCGTGCGATCGCGTTCGCCAGAGTTGGCGCCGTAGGTTACCGAAACAAACTTCGGCTTCAGGCTGCTCAGGCGATCGATGGAATTCCACAGGGTTTGCTCCATTTCACTGGTGCGCGGCGGGAAAAACTCGAACGAAACGTTAATCTGACCCTGGACTTCCGCCAGGCTCTGATTCAGGGCTTCCCGCTGGTTGGCGTGAAAAAAGCTCATACCTTACCTCATCAATCGCTTGTCATTATATGTTGTGTTGTGAACATCTATCCGTTTAGACGTCCAGATGTAAAAATGACGGAAAAGCACGATGACGTCAACTGAAAAATCATCGTTGATGGTGAGGAAAAGTCAGGGAAGATGAAAAAAATTCACGTTAGTGGGCTATACCAGCGGACAGCATCATGCTTTTCAGCCATTGTAAGCGGGCAGCGTTCTCCGGCAACATCGCCAGCCCCGCCTGAATGCTGAGTTCACCCTCGCTCAGTGGTCGAAAAACCACGCCCTGACGCTGAATAGCGGCAAAGGAAGCAGGGAATAAGCTCAGACCATCGCCATGGGCTATTCGCGCCAGCAGAACGTCATGCTCCAGCGGCTCTTCAAGACAGGCAGGAGCGTAACCTATACGCTGAAAGCGTGCCCGCGTAGCGTCAAAGAAGGCCGGATTTCGTTCCCGGCTAAACCAGAACAGCGGCCGGTGATTAAGTGCTTTCAGGGAGAGGGTGTCACTGCCAGCCTCTGACCAAATGGCAGGTAGCGCTGCGATGAGCGGCTCACGCCAGTCGAGCGGCGTGATGGTCAGTCCGGCGGTCTCCAGCGGCAACGCCACCACGGCAGCATCCAGTTTTCCGCGTCGCACCTGACGTATGAGATCGGGCGAGCCCTGGCGCACAAGACGCAGGGTATCAACCCGGGTATTCAGTTGCGTTTCCAGCGCGGCGAAAACGCCCTGCTCAAATGCCGTCGTCAGCCCCAGACGCAACGACTGCACGCCGTCTGGCGCAAGCTGATTCAGGGCCGCATAGGTTTTATCCTGCTGTTCCAGCAGCGGACGCACGATCTCCAGCACGCGCAGCCCCTCATTCGTCAGCGTCAACCCTTTGGTATGACGGACAAACAGCGTCACCCCCAGACGTTCTTCAAGCTGGCGTATATGGCGGCTAAGCGGCGGTTGCGACATAAACAGTCGCAGGGCTGCCCGGCTCATGTTGTTCTCTTCCGCCACCACGGCAAAGTAACGCAGCAGGCGAATATCCAGAGAGTGCAGAAGCGGTGTTGTCATACCGAAAAGGTATCACGGAAACGGTATTATCCAAATCATTCCACCCACCCTATCCTCACGTCATCACTAACAGATGAGGAAGACACTATGCATTCAGAACGCTTTATCACCGGTCAGAACATGCTACAGCAGGTTGATGGCAAAGGCGGCGATGCCGTCGTCGAGAGCCTGAAGGACATCGCTCCCGACTTCGCTCGCTATCTGATTGAGTTTCCTTTTGGCGACATTTATTCCCGCCCCGGACTGGATTTACGCAGTCGGGAAATCGCCACCGTCGCCGCCTTAACCGCACTGGGCAACGCCGCACCGCAGTTGAAGGTTCACATTGCTGCCGCGCTGCATGTCGGGTTAACGCAGGAGGAGATTATTGAGGTCATGATACAGATGGCAGTGTATGCCGGTTTCCCGGCGGCGCTGAACGGTCTGTTCGCCGCAAAAGAGGTGTTTGCTGGTCGGTAACACGCCGGACAGGATGCTGAAGCATCTTATCCGGCCTGAATTACGCCCGAACCATCGGCCGGATAAGCGCACTGCGCCATCCGGCAAAAAACTACAGCAGCTGCGCCAGACGGTTAATATCCGACTGAATCGCCCCGGCAGTGACGTCACGCCCGGCACCGGGCCCGCGGATCACTAACGGGTTATCGCGATACCAGCGGCTTTCGATAGCAAAGACGTTATCGCACGGCAGCAGCGCTGCCAGCGGATGCTCCGGGCGAACCGCTTCCACGCCAACACGCGCTTTGCCATTGGCGTCGAAACGCGCCACATAGCGCAGTACCAGCCCCATTTCACGGGCCGCTTCCAGACGCTGCACCATCTGATCGTTCAGCTCATCGCCATTCTCAAAGAAGTGGTCGATTGAGCCTTCTTCACAATGCGCGGGAACCAGCGACTCAACGCGGACCTGATCCGGCTCGATGTCGTAGCCTGCTTCGCGTGCCAGAATCACCAGCTTGCGCATCACATCTTTACCCGACAGGTCAACGCGCGGATCCGGCTCCGTCAGTCCCTGTTGCCAGGCCTGATCCACCAGATCGGTAAACGGCACAGAGCCATCAAACTGCAGGAACAGCCAGGACAGTGTGCCGGAGAAGATCCCGCTGATCGACAGGATGGTGTCGCCGCTGTCGATCAGATCGCGCACGGTGTGGTTGATCGGCAACCCCGCACCCACGGTTGCGTTATACAGCCAGTGGCGCCCGGTCTTATCAAACGCGTCGTGGATCTGGCGATACTTATTGCTGGTGCTTGCACCGGCCAGTTTGTTCGCACTAATCACGTGAAAACCGTGGCTGGCAAAGTCGAGATACTGATCGGCGAGCTGTTCGCTGGCGGTCACATCCAGCACCACCAGATCGTCATACGGATGCGCGCGCATCCACAGGAACAGCGACTCTTCATCCTGTTCAATGGCTTCATCATTGAAGAACGCCAGCGCCCGGCTGGCGTCCAGCCCTTCGTAGTTCAGCAGGCTGCGACGGCTATCCACCACCCCGGCCAGCACAAATTCAAATCCGGTACGCGCCGAGAGCGTGCTCTGCTCGCGGGCAAACAGCTCCAGCCAGCGGGAGCCGATGTTGCCCTTGCCGAAAAGCACCAGGCCGATGCGTTTTTCAGCGCGGAAAATGGACTGATGCAGACCCTGAATCAGGCTCTCCGTTGGGCCGGTACGCAGTACGGCCACCAGGCTGATGCCCTCTTCCGACTGCCAGGTAAATTCTACCGGCTGTCCTTTCAACTGTTGCCAGAAACGATGGCAGTGCAGCGGGTTACGGGTGACGCCTGCGCCCACCATTGCCACCAGCGCCAGCCCCTGACGCAATCGCAGTTCACCCGGCAGACCGGCTTCATCGAGGATTCGCAGGGCACTGTCGGCCACTTCCGAGGTATAGCAGAACTGCAGCAGATGACGATCGGTATGGACGCCAACGGCCAGCGGACGCACCTGTGCCCGCTTGAGGACCTGATCGATATCTTTATGCGCCTGCTTAAAGTCCTGGCTGGCAGGCACCTGAAATTCAATCAGGCAGACGTCATCATGGCTGGTCACGATACGCGCACCGGTCCCGGAAGCTAATACACGCTCAATGCGCGTGGAGCCTTGATCTGGCGTATAACTACAGCGCAACTGAAGATCGATATCGCTGCCAGAAACCGGCTGCAGCGTACGGGCGTGCAGAACCGGTGCCGCCAGACGCGCCAGCTCGCTGGCTTCATCCAGACGCAGCAGCGGCAGCAGGCAGGCATCTTTGACTTTACGCGGGTCTGCGCTGTAAACCCCGGCCACATCACTCCAGATGGTGACGCGAGACACTCCTGCCAGCGCACCGATCTGCGTGGCGGAGTAGTCAGAACCATTACGGCCTAGTAGCACCGTTTCACCCGCATTACTACGACTGATAAAACCGGTCACGACCAGACGTTTCTGCGGATGCTGGATCAGCAGTTGCTGTAATAACGGGTAAGAAAGCCCTTCATCCACCTGCGGTTGCGCAGCGCGCTCAGCGCGTAAGAATTCACGTGCATCCAGCCAGGCCGACTCCATGCCCTGCTGATTGAGCACAGCCGACATCAGACGCGCTGACCATACTTCACCGTGGCCCACGACTTCCGCATAAACGGCGTCATTCACGCCGCTGTCCAGCAGATTGGCCAGACGTTCCAGATCGCTGATAAACAGGCTGGTTAATGCCTCCGCCACGTCGGCGGGAAGCAAGCCGCTAATCAGTTCACACTGATAGCGTCGCAGGGTCTGTTGTACCTGATGCGCAGAGAGGCGATCGGTCTGACTTAATTTCAGCCAACTGATCAGTTGGTTGGTCGTACTGCCCGCAGCGGAAACCACCATCATGTCGTCAGGCTGTGAGTATTCCGCCATGATGCCCGCGACGCGCAGATAACACTTCACGTCAGCCAGACTACTACCACCAAATTTGTGCAGTTGACGACCCTTCGCCCCTGCCTGCGCAATCACACTCATGTTTACCCCTTGTTTGCAGCCCGGAAGCCATTTTCCAGGTCGGCAATTAAATCTTCGCCATCTTCAATACCCGTGGAGATGCGCAGCAGCGTCTCGGAGATCCCGGCGGCCGCACGCGCTTCTGGCGCCATGCCAGCATGCGTCATCGTTGCGGCGTGAGAGATTAAGCTTTCCACTCCCCCTAAAGATTCCGCCAGCGTAAACAACGACAGCCCACTCAGGAAACGACGCAGCGTCTGCTCATCGCCATCCAGTTCAAAACTCAACATTGCGCCAAAGCCTTTCTGCTGCCGCGCGGCAATGTCATGCCCCTGATTTTCTGGCAGCGACGGATGATACAGCTTTTTCACCAGCGGCTGGGTTTGCAGGTAATCGACGATCGCCTGTGCATTACGCTGCGCCACTTCCATGCGCGGCGACAGCGTACGCAGCCCGCGCAGCAGCAGGTAGCTGTCAAACGCGCTGCCGGTCACACCGATATTATTCGCCCACCAGGCCAGTTCGGTGACGATCTCCGGATCTTTGGCTATCACCACGCCCGCCACGACGTCAGAGTGACCATTCAGATATTTCGTGCATGAATGCAACACCAGATCGGCGCCCAATGCCAGCGGATTTTGCAGCGCCGGGCTTAAAAAAGTGTTATCGACAACGCTGACGGCCCCGGCTTCACGTGCCAGTTGACAGATTTTCGCAATATCCACCACGCGTAACAGCGGATTACTCGGACTTTCTACCAGCACCAGTTTAGGTTTTTCTGCCAGCGCGGCCTGCAACGCCTGCTCATCTCCCTGATCGACAAAGTGCACGCGATAGCATCCGCGCTTCGCCAGGCTGTCAAACAGGCGGTAGCTGCCGCCGTAGCAGTCATGTGGCGCAACCAGCAGATCTCCGGGCTTCAGGAACACGGTCGTCACCAGATGAATCGCCGACATACCGGTATTGGTCAGTACCGCACCCGCACCGCCTTCCAGTTCGGCCAGCGCACGCTGAACCACATCGCGTGTCGGGTTACCGCGACGGGAGTAGTCATGGGCGCGCGGCTCATTAAAACCGGTAAAATTATAGGTACTGGAAAGGTGAATCGGCGGAACGACGCAACCGTACTGTTCGTCGTCATTTAACCCGCTACGCACTGCGATGGTGGCCTGTTTACGCGTCATGTTAGGGTGTTCCTGAGCTGAGTCGATGAAAAGTCAGGTCCCAGAGTAAACAGGTTAACAATAGACGTCAATACATCTGGACATCTAAACTTCTTTGCGTATAGATTGAGCAAACCGGAAATAGCCGTTAAAATTATCTGCATTAGCGCACAACTACAGGTGCTTAATCCGTGTCACGGTATCGCCTGTACGGTAAACTATGCGGAATTACGGCGAGTAGGCATACTAATAGTATGGTCTTGCCCCATATTAATGACGAAGAGGATTAAGGTATCTCATGGCTGAATGGAGCGGCGAATATATCAGCCCATACGCTGAGCACGGTAAGAAGAGTGAGCAAGTAAAGAAAATTACGGTTTCCATTCCTCTGAAGGTGTTAAAAATCCTCACCGATGAACGCACGCGTCGTCAGGTGAACAACCTGCGTCACGCCACCAACAGCGAGCTGCTGTGTGAAGCGTTTCTGCATGCTTTTACCGGACAACCCCTGCCAAACGATGCAGACCTGCGCAAAGAGCGTAGCGATGAAATCCCGGAAGCGGCGAAAGAAATTATGCGCGAACTGGGCATCGACCCGGAGACGTGGGAATATTGATGCAGAAAAGAGCAGAAGCCACGCTTCTGCTTTTTTTCATGGTGATTATCGATTTGGCTCTCTCGGATCAGGCTGGCTGATGGTACTGCGCCTTCTGCCGGTTTACATAACCAATCGTATTGTTTCCCCACAGCTGTTCGTACGGCATACCAGCCAGCATCTCCACGGTCTGGCGCGCCTGAGGTGTGATCGCGTCCGGGGTAATCCCTCCGGCCTGACGCATTTTCAGTGTCTCTTCGCGCAGTACTTTGTGCGTTTTCAGGTTTAATCGAAAACGCAGTGAAACCAGGAATCCCATGCAGAGCACGGCCACCGTACCGAAACTCAGAATCAGCATGATGGTATGGCTGACACCCGGCACCTGAGTGGCCTGTCCTGAGACAAAACCGGAATACTGCATCACAATGCCGACCAACATTACGGCACCGGCCTGAGACGCTTTGCGAGTCAGGGTCATGATGCCCGCAAATATCCCCTCGCGACGCTGTCCTGTGATGACCTCATCCACATCCGCAATATAGGTATAAATGTTCCACGGGATATAATTGATGCCGCCGCGCCCCAGACCGGCCACCGCGGAAATCAGCAGCAACAGCGCCGAATTGTCGCTCATCCCGCTATAGTACAGTGCGGAGTATGACAGCGCGCCCAGACCAAACAGCAGCACCACCACACGATACGACGGCGCCGGGCCAAAACGGATACACAGCGGGATCATCGCCATCACGGCGATAAACTGCAGGATCGCCATCGTCCCCATGAGATTGGACGCCAGCGTTGGGCTTTGCATCAGCACGAACACCACGTAATAGGTAAACACGGCGTTGAAAACGTCCTGCGCAATATAGCCGCCGAGATACATCCCGAGATGCAGACGAAAAATTCGAATGCGAAACGTTGAGCTCAGCTCAATCACCAGGCGATGCAGACTCTGCCCCAGAGTCAGCTTTTGCGCCTGCACCGCCAGCTCTTCCGCACTACGTTCACGTTCCCAGGTAAAGATCCAGACGAAAGTCAGCACCACGGCACACATAATGGCGAACACCAGGCTGGCGTAAAAGAAGGAGATGGCATTGTCCTTACCAAAATGGTTCAGCAAAATACCGGGTAAAAAAGCCGCCAGGATCGCTGACAGTTGCGCCATCGCGATACGCGCCCCGGAAAACTTCGTTTTCTGCCTGAAGTCGTCGGTCATTTCCGGAACCAGCGTTTCATAAGGCACCAAAATCATGGTGTAGACCACGTCGAACAACAGATAAGCGGCCAGATAATACCAGTAGCTCATTCCCTCCATCCACATCAGGCTATAGGAGAAAACGCAGGGAATACCCAGTAAAATAAAGAACTTCCGTCGACCAAATCGTTTTCCCAACCACGTATTGCCAAAGCTATCCGTCAGATATCCCATCAGCGGACTGACCACCGCATCCAAAATTCTCGCCATCGCAAAAATAAACGTCGCCTCTATTGGTGTTAATCCGCAAAAGGTGGTGAAAAAATATAATAACCATGCCGCAGTCAGCGCGGTTGTCCCTGCGCCAAGACAATCACCTGAGCCATAGGCGAGGTAATTCACAAGACCTATTTTTCGCTTATTCATCTGGATTCCCTGATTATTAAGCATGAAGTACGCGCGGCAAAAAAAATACGCTTACCGCACAGGAATATGTCATAGAGAAGAATTTATTAATCAGAAAGTATAACCAATACCAATACGATAACGTGTCTGACGATCGTCGGTTGTCGCTGTATTATAGCCGGAAGAGACGTTACCCACTTCAGCAAAAGGGATCCAGGAACCTATTTTATAGGCAACGCGAAAGTTAAGTTCATAGTCTTCTTTTTTATTATTATATAAATCTTCACTGTCTGCGATTTTATAAATACCGTTCAGTTCAAACATCCAGTCATGAAGGTTATAGCCCAACCAGGCCTCCGGGCGATAAACCATTCGATCATCTCTGCCTTCTGAATTGCGACGAGTATACTCAAAACGATAGCGGAATGCCGTCCACCAGCTATCATTGATATTATATTGCACACGCAAGTACGGCTTATAGATTGCCTGACCTTCATCTGTTTCTATCGCCAGTCCCGGTTGCCAGACAAGGTCTTGCCAGGTGAACTGGTAACTGGCCGTGTACTCGTTACCGTTCGTCTCCATGTTATTAACCGGATGTTTTGCATCCGAATCATCAGAGCGCGAAATCGCTTCTACCGCAACGCCAAATCCACTGGCAAAACGATGGGACATATAAACACGGTCATAGTTACGTCCGTCATCATAATATTCATGACGATAATCTACGTAGCCAGCATGAGCGGCTCCAGATAATATTGGAATAAGTAATAACGCATATCCACGCTTCATAGCAATCCCTCTCAATAGAATACATCAAAAACAATCTGACCTTATCAACATCACAACGATAAAAATGCAATGATGAAAACAAGGATAATTTTATATTACGAAGTGAAGTTTATTTAAGTGGGAAAGTTAAAACCTTTTAAATTTTGCCAGCAAATAAAAATCATGGCAAAAAAAGGAAGATAAGAGAGACAGATATCACCAACAGAAACAATTTATCGATAAATTAAAAACACCATTTCAATTTGCTATGGCGTTATTTATTCAAGACATTAATGATATATATGGAACAGATAAATTTCAGAGACAAAAAAAGCGCCAGTCGGCGCTTTTTTTTGACAGCTGAAACTTATTTGCTGCCCGGGATGTTGAAGCGCTTGTTGAAGCGGTCAACACGGCCACCGGTTGCAACGTCACGCTGTTTGCCAGTGTAGAACGGGTGGCATTTACCGCACACGTCCAGGTTCAGATCGTGACCAACGGTAGAGCGGATTTTCATGACGTTACCGCAAGAACAGGTAGCAGTAATTTCTTCGTATTTCGGGTGAATATCTTTTTTCATGGGAAACCTCAGTTTAAGGCCGCGTCGCTCTTCCAGCCCTAACGCCAGACACCACGCGATGTTGATAGTATAGTTTGACACAATCAATTTGCATCAAAGGCGGCGAATCATACAGAAATTAGCCCACTCATGCAAACTGATTCGCTCGTCACCCACGACTAATGTGTATACTAACCCGCCAGATTTCAAGTCAGGACGATTTATGCCCGTAGCGCGCGTTGCCTTACCCGTTCCGCTTCCCCGCACCTTTGACTATCTTCTGCCGGAAGGCATGAGCAGCGTCAAGGCAGGATGTCGCGTGCGCGTGCCGTTTGGCAAACAGCAAGAGCGCGTCGGGATCGTGGTTTCGGTCAGCGACAAAAGCGAGCTGCCTCTGAATGAACTGAAAGCGATCGTTGACGTGCTGGATGATGAACCGCTCTTTTCGACCTCTGTCTGGCGGCTGCTGATCTGGGCGGCGGATTATTATCATCATCCCATCGGCGATGTGCTGTTCCACGCTCTGCCCATCCTGTTGCGTCAGGGGAAACCTGCTACCAACGCGCCAATGTGGTACTGGTTTGCCACCGAAGAGGGTCAGGCCATTGATCTCAATAGCCTGAAGCGTTCCCCCAAACAGCAGCAGGCGCTGGCTGCGTTACGGCAGGGGAAAATCTGGCGCGATCAGGTGGCTGCTCTCGAATTCAACGATGCCGCGCTTCAGGCGCTGCGTAAAAAAGGCTTGTGCGAACTGGCGAGCGAAACGCCTGGTTTTAGCGACTGGCGCACAAATTACGCGGTCTGCGGCGAACGTCTGCGCCTGAACACCGAACAGGCCACCGCCGTTGGCGCCATTCACAGTGCGTCAGACAGTTTCTCCGCCTGGCTGCTGGCCGGGGTGACAGGCTCAGGTAAAACCGAAGTTTACCTGAGCGTACTGGAAAACGTCCTCGCGCAGGGTAAACAGGCGCTGGTAATGGTGCCGGAAATTGGCCTGACGCCGCAAACCATCGCCCGCTTTCGCGAACGTTTCAACGCGCCGGTGGAAGTGCTGCACTCCGCTCTCAACGACAGCGAACGCCTCTCTGCCTGGCTGAAGGCGAAAAACGGCGAAGCCGCGATCGTCATTGGCACCCGTTCCTCCTTATTTACACCGTTTAAAAATCTTGGCGTGATCGTGATCGATGAAGAACACGACAGTTCCTATAAACAGCAGGAAGGCTGGCGCTACCATGCCCGCGATCTGGCGGTCTGGCGCGCCCATAGTGAACGCATCCCGATTATCCTCGGTTCGGCAACGCCGGCGCTTGAGACGCTTTGCAATGTCAGGCAGAAAAAATACCGCATGCTGCGCCTGACGCGTCGTGCCGGAAACGCACGCCCCGCCACTCAGCATGTACTCGATTTAAAAGGTCAACAGGTACAGGCAGGCCTGGCACCGGCGTTAATCGCCCGTATGCGCCAGCATTTACAGGCCGATAACCAGGTAATTTTATTCCTCAACCGCCGGGGTTTTGCGCCTGCGTTGCTTTGCCACGACTGCGGCTGGATTGCAGAGTGTCCGCGTTGCGATCACTACTACACCCTGCACCAGGCGCAGCACCACTTGCGCTGCCACCACTGCGACAGTCAGCGCCCGGTGCCGCGTCAGTGCCCCTCCTGCGGCTCCACGCATATGGTGCCGGTCGGGTTAGGCACCGAGCAGCTTGAACAAGCCTTAGCCCCCTTCTTTCCCGGCGTGCCGATTTCCCGCATTGACCGCGACACCACCAGCCGAAAAGGATCGCTTGAGCAACATCTGGCGGAAGTCCATCGCGGCGGCGCAAGGATCCTGATCGGCACCCAGATGCTGGCAAAAGGTCACCACTTCCCTGATGTGACGCTGGTTGCGCTGCTGGATGTGGATGGCGCGTTGTTCTCCGCAGACTTCCGCTCGGCGGAGCGCTTTGCCCAACTTTATACTCAGGTGTCCGGACGCGCAGGACGCGCAGGCAAACAGGGGGAAGTGGTTTTGCAGACTCACCATCCGGAACATCCGCTGCTGCAAACTCTGTTGCATAAAGGCTATGACGCGTTTGCCGAACAGGCGCTGGCCGAACGCCAAACGATGCAACTGCCGCCGTGGACCAGCCACGTCATCGTGCGTGCTGAAGATCATAATAATCAGCAGGCTTCACTGTTTTTGCAGCAGCTGCGTAATCTGATCCAGGCCAGCCCGCTGGCAGATGACAAGCTCTGGGTGTTAGGCCCCGTTCCGGCGCTGGCGCCGAAGCGCGGCGGACGCTATCGCTGGCAGATTTTATTGCAACATCCATCACGAATTCGTTTGCAACATATCGTCAGCGGAACGCTCGCGCTCATCAATACCTTACCGGATTCACGCAAGGTGAAATGGGTGCTGGATGTCGATCCTATTGAGGGATAACCCCCTCACGATGCGAGGCGGATCGTAAAATTTAACACCCATCACACTTTTTATGAAAATTCTGTAACCGTTTCCATTCGCTATCTGATAAAAATGTTTCCGATGTGAATTTAAACAGGGATTGTGCTGCGCCGGATTTCCCAGGCGAGGAGAAAGAGTGAAACCGAATAAGCAGGTTGCTGCCGCTACAATGAAAGATGTTGCCATGAAGGCGAAAGTCTCAACGGCAACCGTGTCTCGCGCGCTAATGAACCCGGATAAAGTCTCTCAGTCCACCCGAAACCGGGTTGAACAGGCAGCTGTAGAGGTCGGGTATTTACCGCAGGCGGCGGGACGCAACGTTAAACGTAATGAATCGCGAACCATCCTGGTGATTGTTCCGGATATTTGCGATCCCTTCTTTAGCGAACTGATCCGTGGGATCGAGGTCACCGCCGCCAGTCATGGCTATCTGGTGCTGATCGGCGATTGTGCGCATCAGAACCAGCAGGAAAAAACCTTCGTCAATTTGATCATCACCAAGCAAATTGATGGCATGCTGCTGCTGGGCTCTCGTCTGCCGTTTGACGCCAGTATTGAAGAGCAGCGCAATCTGCCGCCGATGGTGATGGCGAACGAGTTTGCGCCGGAACTGGAACTGCCTACCGTCCATATCGATAACCTGACCGCCGCCTTCAATGCCGTGAACTACCTGCATGAGCTGGGACATCAGCGCATTGGCTGTATTGCCGGGCCGGAAGAAATGCCGCTGTGTCATTACCGCTTGCAGGGCTACGTGCAGGCGCTGCGTCGTTGCGGTATTACCGTTGATCCGCACTATATCGCCCGTGGGGATTTTACCTACGAAGCTGGCGGCAATGCGCTTAAACAACTGTTCGACTTGCCGCAACCACCGACAGCGGTATTCTGTCATAGCGATGTTATGGCGCTTGGTGCCCTCTCATGGGCCAAACGTCAGGGCATCAACGTCCCGGATGACCTGTCGATTATTGGTTTCGACAACATCGCCCTGGCGGAGTTTTGCGATCCGCCGCTGACCACCGTTGCGCAACCGCGTTTCGAAATTGGTCGCGAAGCGATGCTGTTGCTGCTTGACCAAATTCAGGGGCAAAATGTCAACAGCGGCTCGCGTTTAATGGATTGTGAGTTAATCCTTCGGGGTACGACGCGCGCCTTAACGTAAACCTTTCAGACACCGTGTCTGGTCAAAGGCCCGCCGCTTAAGTAACATGGCGGGCTGACGAACGAATCAATACAGCGAAACGATAGTGGCACAACGAGATTATGTACGTCGCGGCCAACCGGCACCTTCGCGGCGCAAAAAGAGCACCTCACGGAAAAAGCAACGCAACACGTCTGCGGTATCGCCCGCAATGGTCGCCATTGCCGCCGCCGTGCTTGTGGCCTTTATCGGTGGTCTGTACTTCATTACGCATCATAAAAAAGAAGAATCCGAAACGTTGCAGGGTCAGAAAGTGACTGGCAACGGGCTGCCGCCAAAGCCGGAAGAGCGCTGGCGCTATATTAAAGAGCTGGAAAGCCGTCAGCCGGGCGTACGTGCGCCCACAGAACCGTCAGCCGGTGGTGAAGTCATGAAGCCGGATCAACTGACTGAAGAACAGCGCCAGTTACTTGCGCAAATGCAGGCCGACATGCGCCAGCAACCGACGCAGCTCAACGAAGTGCCGTGGAACGAGCAGACACCGGCACAACGTCAGCAAACGTTGCAGCGCCAGGCTCAGCAACGTCAGGTTGAGCAACAGCAGCAGTGGAACAGCACGCCGCCGGTTCAACAGCCGCGTACGCAGCCACAGACGCAAACGCGTACTGCGCAAACGGCGCCAGTGCAGCAGCCGTCGAAGCCTGCCACGCAGACGCAGAAACCCGCTGCGACGTCGCAACCGTACCAGGATCTGCTGCAGACCCCGGCACACACCACGGCATCGCAGCCAAAAACACAGCCAGCCGCACCGGTTGAGCGCGTGCCAGAGGCACCGAAGCCGACGACAGAGAAGAAAGACGAACGTCGCTGGATGGTACAATGTGGTTCGTTTAAAGGCGCAGAACAGGCAGAAACCGTGCGTGCACAGTTAGCTTTCGAAGGCTTTGACTCCAAAATCACCACCAATAATGGCTGGAACCGCGTGGTCATCGGGCCGGTGAAAGGCAAAGAGAATGCCGACAGCACCATTAGCCGTCTGAAGATGGCAGGTCACACAAACTGTATTCGACTCGCCTCCGGGGGTTGAAACCCCCAAAATCTCCCCCATCTATACTTGCATTACGCCCCGCACACCGTGCGGGGCTTGTATTCTGCATTTGTAACCAAGGGGTCTGCTCGTGACAACAATAGTAAGCGTACGCCGTAACGGCCAGGTGGTTATCGCCGGTGATGGTCAGGCCACACTGGGTAACACCGTCATGAAAGGCAACGTGAAGAAAGTGCGTCGTCTGTACAACGACAAAGTCATTGCTGGCTTTGCGGGCGGTACGGCGGATGCGTTCACGCTGTTCGAACTGTTTGAGCGCAAGCTGGAAATGCATCAGGGACATCTGGTTAAAGCCGCCGTTGAGCTGGCGAAAGACTGGCGTACCGATCGCATGCTGCGCAAACTTGAAGCGCTGTTGGCGGTCGCGGATGAAACCGCCTCCCTCATCATCACCGGTAACGGTGACGTCGTGCAGCCGGAAAACGATCTGATTGCCATCGGCTCCGGCGGTCCCTACGCCCAGGCTGCGGCACGTGCTCTGCTGGAAAACACCGAGCTCGGCGCTCGCGACATTGCTGAAAAAGCGTTGGATATTGCAGGTGATATCTGCATTTACACCAACCATTTCCATACCATTGAAGAATTACCGTCTAAAGCGTAAGGATCTCCCATGTCTGAAATGACCCCACGCGAAATCGTCAGCGAACTGAACAAGCACATCATCGGCCAGGATAACGCCAAGCGTTCCGTGGCGATTGCACTGCGTAACCGCTGGCGCCGCATGCAGCTCGACGAAGAGCTGCGCCATGAAGTTACACCGAAAAACATTCTGATGATCGGCCCAACCGGTGTCGGTAAAACCGAAATCGCCCGTCGTCTGGCAAAGCTTGCCAACGCGCCGTTCATTAAAGTGGAAGCAACAAAATTCACCGAAGTGGGTTATGTCGGTAAAGAAGTCGACTCTATCATCCGCGATCTGACCGATGCCGCCATTAAAATGGTTCGCGTCCAGGCGATCGAAAAGAACCGCTATCGTGCGGAAGAGATGGCAGAAGAGCGCATTCTTGATGTGCTGATCCCACCGGCGAAAAATAACTGGGGCCAGGCGGAGCAACAGTCTGAACCGTCCGCTGCGCGTCAGGCGTTCCGTAAAAAACTGCGTGAAGGCCAGCTCGACGATAAAGAAATCGAGATCGATCTTGCCGCCGCACCGATGGGCGTGGAAATCATGGCGCCTCCGGGAATGGAAGAGATGACCAGCCAACTGCAGTCCATGTTCCAGAACCTGGGTGGACAGAAGCAGAAAGCGCGTAAGCTGAAAATCAAAGACGCGATGAAGCTGCTGATTGAAGAAGAAGCGGCCAAACTGGTGAACCCGGAAGAGCTGAAACAGGAAGCTATCGACGCCGTTGAGCAGCATGGGATCGTGTTTATCGACGAAATCGACAAAATCTGTAAGCGAGGCGAATCCTCGGGTCCGGACGTGTCCCGTGAAGGCGTACAGCGCGACCTGCTGCCGCTGGTTGAAGGCTGCACCGTCTCGACCAAACACGGTATGGTCAAAACCGACCACATTTTGTTTATCGCCTCTGGCGCATTCCAGGTGGCAAAACCGTCCGATCTGATCCCGGAACTGCAGGGTCGTCTGCCGATTCGCGTAGAGCTGCAGGCGCTGACTACCAGCGACTTCGAACGTATTCTGACGGAACCTAACGCTTCTGTTACCGTGCAGTACAAAGCGCTAATGGCGACCGAAGGCGTCAACATTGAGTTTACGGAATCCGGTATCAAGCGTATTGCTGAAGCAGCATGGCAGGTTAACGAGACCACTGAAAACATCGGTGCCCGTCGTCTGCACACCGTTCTGGAGCGTCTGATGGAAGATATTTCCTATGATGCGAGCGATTTGAACGGTCAAAGCATAACAATTGATGCGGATTATGTGAGCAAACATCTGGATGCGCTGGTCGCAGATGAAGATCTGAGCCGTTTTATCCTATAATCGCGTTCACTGCATTTTCATCATTGTTGATGGGGCTGAAAGGCCCCATTTTTATTGGCGCTAAATATGACTGAACAACAACAAATTAGCCGCTCCCAGGCCTGGCTGGAAAGTTTACGACCCAAGACTCTACCGCTCGCCTTCGCGGCGATCATCGTCGGTACTGCCCTGGCATGGTGGCAGGGATATTTTGATCCGCTGGTCGCCTTGCTGGCGCTCATTACGGCAGGGCTTCTGCAAATCCTGTCAAATCTCGCCAACGACTATGGTGATGCCGTTAAAGGCAGCGATAAGCCGGATCGCATTGGGCCGCTGCGTGGGATGCAAAAAGGGGTGATCACCCAACAGGAGATGAAGCGCGCGCTGATCATCACCGTGGTACTCATTTGCGTGTCCGGTCTGTCGCTGGTTGC
Organism: Citrobacter sp. Ca225; assembly: GCF_030337175.1. Taxonomy (NCBI): domain Bacteria; kingdom Pseudomonadati; phylum Pseudomonadota; class Gammaproteobacteria; order Enterobacterales; family Enterobacteriaceae; genus Citrobacter; species Citrobacter sp. Ca225. Next base: position 57,237 of record NZ_JAOWCD010000057.1, read on the forward strand.
GGTGGCATGCCGCACGCCGGCGGATTTTGTCGGCTTCCTAGTGCTTGGCGTACTGTCGATCATTGCCGCCATCACCTATACCGTGGGCAATCGTCCTTATGGCTACATCGGTCTGGGCGATATTTCCGTGCTGGTCTTCTTTGGCTGGCTGAGCGTGATGGGGAGTTGGTATCTGCAGGCGCATACGCTGATCCCGGCGTTAATCCTTCCAGCTACCGCCTGCGGTCTGCTGGCCACCGCCGTGCTTAACATCAATAACCTGCGCGATATCAACAGTGACCGGGAAAACGGCAAGAACACGCTGGTTGTCCGCCTCGGCGCCGTAAATGCCCGTCGTTACCACGCTTGCTTGCTGATAGGCACGCTGATCTGCCTGGCGCTGTTTAACCTGCTTTCGCTGCAAAGTCCGTGGGGTTGGTTGTTCCTGCTGGCCGCACCGGTACTGGTAAAACAGGCGCGTTACGTGATGCGCCAGATGGAACCAGCAGCGATGCGCCCAATGCTTGAACGTACGGTAAAAGCCGCGTTGCTGACTAACCTGCTGTTTGTTGTCGGGATTTTCTTAAGTCAGTGGGCAAGATAACTGACAAATATCAATTAACAATTGATGATTTTGCCAACAGTACGCATAGCGCGATATACTAAAAATTCTCGCAGCAACTGAACGTTAAGCCTATGAAATACGATACTTCCGAGCTTTGTGACATCTATCAAGAAGATGTCAACGTCGTGGAACCACTGTTCTCTAACTTTGGAGGACGGTCGTCGTTTGGCGGACAAATCGTCACGGTGAAATGTTTCGAGGACAACGGGTTGCTGTACGATCTGCTCGAACAAAATGGCCGTGGTCGCATTCTGCTGGTCGATGGCGGCGGTTCTGTCCGTCGTGCGCTGGTCGACGCCGAACTGGCGCGTCTGGCTGTACAAAATGAATGGGAAGGCCTGGTCATCTACGGCGCAGTGCGTCAGGTAGACGATCTGGAAGAGCTGGACATCGGCATTCAGGCGATTGCCGCGATTCCGGTAGGTGCAGCAGGCGAAGGGATTGGGGAAAGCGATGTCCGCGTCAATTTCGGCGGCGTGACCTTCTTCTCCGGCGACCATCTGTACGCCGATAACACCGGTATTATCCTCTCCGAAGACCCACTCGATATCGAGTGATCGAAAAAGGCACCGTAAGGTGCCTTTTTTATTGGTTATCGCGGGCTACTGGATGGCGGCTTGCGCCTTATCCGGCCTACAAGCTACTTGCTCAGGAATCCTCTAAAGATTTCGCGTTAGGGCAAGGCGGCAAGCGAATGAATCCCCAGGAGCGTAGTAAACTACGTGACCGGGGTGAATACGCGCAGCCAACGCCGCCATAACGTGAAAGATGACGAGGATTAGACTTCTTCCATGCGGCCCAGCAATGCCTGCAAACGATCCTGCCAGCCATTCTGCTGTTCTTTCAGAGACTGATTTTCGCGCTCGAGCTCTTCACGGCTGTGCTGTGCAGATTGCACTTCCTGCGCCAGCGAGCTGTTCTTCTCTTTCAGCTCTTCAATTTCCATCTGCAACAAGGTGATGGTATCAATCGCCTGCTGTACTTTTGCTTCCAGTTTCTCAAACACTTCTAAAGACATGGTCATACTCTCCTGAATTGCAAGGCGACGCTTCACGTGAACGCGCACAATATATAGTGCCGATTGTATGAAGCCCCGCTCTCCCTGTCCAGCGGCATCCCGCGCTGATTGCGGTTTGCAACACTTTTCAGTCGACTCTTACAGACATCGACGGCCTAACCCTTAAGTGTTAACGCTTTGGTTAATGAAATGATTCAGCTCACACTATTTTTGTATAACAAAACGCGCCTCATGGCGCGAAAACGCTCATTTTATTGACGGAGTACACACATTTTAAGTTCGATATTTCTCGTTTGTGCTCGTTAACGATAAATTAACAGTGTGCCTACAGGGCATCGCGGACGTCAGTGACCTCCTCGCATACAATAAACATTAAACTCTTCAGGATCCGATTATGAGTCAAACATCAACCTTAAAAGGCCAGTGCATTGCTGAATTCCTCGGTACCGGGTTGTTGATTTTCTTCGGTGTGGGGTGTGTCGCTGCGCTTAAAGTCGCGGGTGCGTCTTTTGGACAGTGGGAAATCAGCGTCATCTGGGGATTGGGGGTAGCCATGGCTATCTACCTGACCGCAGGGGTGTCTGGCGCACATCTCAACCCGGCAGTCACTATCGCGTTGTGGCTGTTTGCGTGTTTCGACAAGCGCAAAGTTGTTCCTTTTATCCTTTCTCAATTTGCCGGTGCCTTTTGCGCAGCGGCGTTAGTTTACGGGCTTTACTACAATCTTTTCGCCGACTTCGAACAAACGCACCACATTGTACGTGGCAGCATTGAGAGTGTTGATCTGGCCGGCACTTTCTCAACGTATCCCAACCCACATATCAATTTTGTGCAGGCCTTCGCGGTTGAAATGGTGATTACCGCTATCCTGATGGGGCTTATTCTGGCACTGACTGATGACGGTAACGGTGTACCGCGTGGCCCGCTGGCTCCTTTGTTGATTGGTTTACTGATTGCGGTTATCGGCGCATCCATGGGCCCACTGACCGGGTTTGCGATGAACCCGGCACGTGACATCGGTCCGAAAGCGTTCGCCTGGCTTGCAGGCTGGGGTAATGTCGCCTTCACCGGTGGCAAAGATATTCCTTACTTCCTGGTGCCGCTGTTTGGCCCCATCGTTGGTGCTATTTTGGGCGCTTTCGCCTATCGCAAGCTGATCGGTCGCCATTTGCCGTGCGATATCTGTGCCGTGGAAGAGAAGGAAACCACGACCACTTCACAACAAAAAGCTTCGCTGTAATGTGACTACGGGACAAATAATTATGACTGAGAAAAAATATATCGTTGCGCTCGACCAGGGAACCACCAGCTCCCGCGCCGTCGTGATGGATCATGATGCCAATATCGTAAGCGTCTCACAGCGCGAATTTGAGCAGATCTACCCGAAAGCAGGCTGGGTAGAACACGACCCGATGGAAATCTGGGCAACGCAGAGCTCTACCCTGGTGGAAGTCCTGGCGAAAGCGGACATCAGTTCCGATCAGATTGCAGCTATCGGGATTACTAACCAGCGTGAGACGACCATCGTCTGGGAACGTGAGACCGGTAAACCTATCTATAATGCGATTGTCTGGCAGTGCCGTCGTACCGCGGATATCTGCGAACATCTGAAGCGCGATGGCATGGAAGAGTACATCCGCAATAACACGGGTCTGGTCATTGACCCGTATTTTTCCGGCACCAAAGTGAAGTGGATCCTCGACCACGTCGAAGGCTCTCGTGAGCGCGCACGTCGCGGCGAACTGCTGTTCGGTACCGTTGATACCTGGCTTATCTGGAAAATGACCCAGGGACGCGTACACGTAACGGATTACACCAACGCCTCGCGTACCATGCTCTTCAACATCCACACGCTGGACTGGGACGACAAGATGCTGGATGCGCTGGATATTCCACGCGCCATGCTGCCGGAAGTGCGCCGTTCTTCCGAGGTCTACGGTCAGACCAACATCGGCGGTAAAGGCGGCACGCGTATTCCGATCTCCGGTATCGCCGGTGACCAGCAGGCTGCACTGTTCGGCCAGCTGTGCGTGAAGGAAGGGATGGCGAAAAACACCTACGGTACCGGCTGCTTTATGCTGATGAACACCGGCGAAAAAGCGGTGAAATCCGAAAACGGCCTGTTGACCACCATCGCCTGCGGCCCGACCGGGGAAGTGAACTATGCGCTGGAAGGCGCTGTGTTTATGGCGGGCGCTTCTATTCAGTGGCTGCGTGATGAAATGAAGCTCATCAGCGACGCCTTCGATTCCGAGTATTTCGCGACCAAAGTGAAGGACACTAACGGCGTGTACGTCGTCCCCGCCTTCACCGGCCTGGGCGCGCCGTACTGGGACCCGTATGCGCGTGGCGCGATCTTCGGCTTGACCCGTGGTGTGAACGCCAACCACATCATCCGTGCAACGCTGGAATCTATTGCCTACCAGACCCGCGACGTACTGGAAGCGATGCAGGCAGACTCCGGCATTCGCCTGCACGCCCTGCGCGTGGACGGTGGCGCGGTCGCCAACAACTTCCTGATGCAGTTCCAGTCTGACATTCTTGGCACGCGCGTTGAGCGTCCGGAAGTGCGTGAAGTCACGGCGTTGGGTGCGGCCTACCTGGCCGGTCTGGCAGTCGGTTTCTGGCAGAACCTTGATGAACTGCAGGAAAAAGCGGTCATCGAACGTGAATTCCGCCCTGGCATCGAAACCACCGAGCGTAACTACCGTTACAGCGGCTGGAAGAAAGCGGTCAAACGCGCGCTGGCGTGGGAAGACCACGAAGAGTAATCGCGAATTGCCGGATAACGATGCGAAAGCGTCTTATCCGGCCTACGGATGAGATTACGGTGCGGGGACAACCCCGCACACTCACCCTCTGATATCAATAATTTCCCCCTCTCCCCTGTGCTACACTTCGCGCCATTCCTTTCTGCTACGAGTTTGCTATGAGACGAGAACTTGCCATCGAATTTTCCCGCGTAACCGAAGCGGCGGCGCTGGCTGGCTACAAATGGTTAGGACGCGGTGACAAAAACACCGCCGACGGCGCGGCGGTTAACGCCATGCGCATAATGCTAAACCAGGTCAACATTGACGGGACCATCGTGATCGGGGAAGGCGAGATCGACGAAGCGCCGATGCTCTACATCGGTGAGAAAGTCGGTACCGGTCGCGGCGACGCGGTGGATATTGCCGTCGACCCCATTGAAGGCACACGAATGACGGCGATGGGCCAGGCCAACGCGTTGGCCGTTCTGGCCGTGGGTGACAAGGGTTGCTTCCTGAACGCACCTGACATGTATATGGAAAAGCTGATTGTCGGACCGGGCGCAAAAGGCAGCATCGATCTCAATCTGCCGCTGGAAGAGAACCTGCGCAATGTCGCCAACGCGCTGGGTAAACCGCTGAGCGAACTGACGGTGACGATTCTGGCGAAACCGCGTCATGATGACGTGATCGCAGAGATGGCGAAGCTTGGCGTGCGCGTATTCGCGATTCCTGATGGCGATGTTGCCGCGTCCATTCTGACCTGCATGCCGGACAGCGAAGTGGATGTGCTGTACGGGATTGGCGGTGCGCCGGAAGGCGTGGTGTCCGCCGCGGTGATCCGCGCACTGGATGGCGACATGCAGGGCCGTCTGCTGGCTCGTCATGATGTCAAAGGCGACAGCGAAGAGAACCGTCGCATTGGCGAACAAGAGCTGGCACGCTGCCAGGCAATGGGCATCGAGGCGGGTAAAGCGCTGCGTCTGGATGAAATGGCGCGCAGCGATAATGTTATTTTCTCCGCAACCGGCATCACCAAAGGCGATCTGCTGGAAGGGATCAGCCGTAAAGGTAATATCGCGACCACCGAAACGCTGCTGATCCGCGGTAAGTCACGCACCATCCGCCGTATTCAGTCGATCCACTATCTCGACCGTAAAGACCCGGACGTGCAGGCGCACATCCTGTAACTGATTTGTTCGTTCGAGCCTTCCAGCCCCTCCGGGCTGGAAATCTTTCCGCCAACGAACGAAGATAAGGGAACGAGACCCGTACAGGAGAAAACCATGGCAGATTGGGTAACAGGCATAGTCACAAAGGTACAGAACTGGACTGATGCTCTGTTTAGTCTGACCGTTCACGCCCCCGTTCATCCCTTCACCGCAGGTCAATTTACCAAACTCGGTCTTGAGATTGACGGCGAGCGCGTCCAGCGTGCCTACTCGTATGTGAATGCCCCTGACAATCCCGATCTGGAGTTTTACCTGGTCACCGTGCCTGACGGTAAGCTAAGCCCACGTCTGGCGGCACTCAAGCCCGGCGACGAAGTACAGGTAGTGAGCGAAGCCGCCGGTTTCTTTGTGCTTGACGAAGTACCGGACTGTGACACGTTATGGATGCTGGCAACGGGCACCGCCATTGGTCCCTATTTATCGATTCTGCAACTGGGTAACGATCTCGAACGTTTCAAAAATCTGGTACTGGTCCACGCCGCACGATACGCCGCCGATTTAAGCTACCTGCCGCTGATGCAGTCGCTGCAAAAGCGCTACGAAGGCAAACTGCGGATCCAGACGGTGGTGAGCCGGGAGACCGTCGCGGGTTCACTGACCGGCCGCATTCCGGCATTGATTGAAAGTGGCGAACTGGAAAAAGCGGTAGGCTTACCGATGGATAAAGAGACCAGCCATGTGATGCTGTGTGGAAATCCGCAAATGGTTCGCGACACACAGCAGTTGCTGAAAGAGACCCGGCAGATGACGAAACACCTTCGTCGCCGGCCAGGCCATATGACCGCCGAGCATTACTGGTAATACGGTTCAGGGCGCTGATTTAAACGCGACATCCTGCGTGTCTTTACCGTATTTATTTTCGCCCTGGGTGCCAACAAACGCCCCCAGGTCGATAAGAGTCATGATGAGGATAAGCGTCGGCGCAAACCGTCCGACCACCCATTGCCACATCCCCGGCAGAATAGCCCAGTTACCGGCTAACAGCATCCAGGCAAGAATAATCAATAACGCCCACAGCCCCGAACGCCCACGATCGTGCAGACGTTTCACCGTAACCGCTGCCGTCGGCCAGAGCAGACACACCAGGGCAAAGGGAGCAATCTGATCGGGAAGTAATTTTTGACTCTCGAGCGAAAACAGAACCACCATGCTGACAATCCACAGCGCAATCCAGATCCAGAAATCACGGCGTCCAATACGCCCTTTAAATGAGAATAACCACTGCTGTAGGGTCATGTCTGTTCCTTTAAAATGACTATCTTCGACAGTTTACCCTTTTGACAAGCCAGACGGTTATCGTTTTAATCGTGGACAGTCATAACGAAAGGTAAGATTGATGAAGCCAGGATGTTCACTGTTTTTATTATTGTTTTCTGCGATGCTCTCCAGCCCTCCGGCGCTGGCGGCTGAGCCATTGGCGGCCTCCACCGCACCGTATTTACTCGCCGGTGCCCCCACGTTTGACCTTTCGATCAGCCAGTTTCGCGAAAACTTTAATACGCAAAATCCGAAGCTTACCTTAAATGAATTCCGCGCCATCGACAGTAGTCGCGACAAAGCCAACCTCACCCGTGCGGCCAGCAAAATAAATGAAAACCTGTACGCCTCGACCGCTCTTGAGCGCGGAACGCTGAAGATTAAGAGCATGCAGATAACCTGGCTGCCGATTCAGGGGCCGGAACAGAAAGCGGCGAAAGCCAAAGCGCAGGAATATATGGCGGCAGTGATCCGCACGGTCGCCCCCTTATTGACCAAAGAGCAGAGCCAGAAAAAGCTGCAAAAGCTGCTTACGTCGGGGAAAAATAAGCGCTATTACGCGGAGACCGAAGGCGCAATTCGCTATGTTGTCGCAGATAACGGCGAAAAGGGGCTGACCTTCGCGGTTGAACCGATTAAGCTGGCGTTATCTGAAAATCTGGACGGGCCCAATTGATGATAAAAAGCAAAGCCTTTCCGGGGAGTGATCTCTATACTGTTTCACAGACCATGCTGCCCTGCGGGGCGGCCATCTTCCTTAATTCGCTGACAAAGCGTGGAGAATAGAAATGCGACATCCTTTAGTGATGGGTAACTGGAAACTGAACGGCAGCCGCCACATGGTAAACGAACTGATTGCTAACCTGCGTAAAGAGCTGGCTGGCGTCGCTGGCTGTGCGGTAGCGATCGCACCGCCAGAAATGTATATCGATCTGGCAAAACATGCTGCGGCCGGTAGCCACATCCTCCTGGGCGCACAGAACGTTGACCTGAACCTGTCCGGCGCATTTACCGGTGAAACAAGTGCTGAAATGCTGAAAGACATCGGCGCACAGTACATCATCATCGGCCACTCTGAGCGTCGTACTTACCACAAAGAGTCTGACGAACTGATCGCGAAAAAATTCGCTGTGCTGAAAGAGCAGGGTCTGACTCCCGTTCTGTGCATCGGTGAAACCGAAGCTGAAAACGAAGCGGGCAAAACAGAAGAAGTGTGCGCACGTCAGATCGACGCCGTTCTGAAAACACAGGGTGCTGCGGCATTCGAAGGCGTAGTTATCGCTTACGAACCGGTTTGGGCAATCGGCACCGGCAAATCCGCAACGCCAGCGCAGGCACAGGCTGTTCACAAATTTATCCGTGATCATATTGCCAAAGCGGACGCGAAAATTGCTGAGCAGGTCATCATCCAGTACGGCGGTTCCGTAAACGCAGCTAACGCGGCAGAACTGTTCACTCAGCCGGATATCGACGGCGCGCTGGTTGGCGGTGCTTCTCTGAAAGCTGACGCTTTCGCCGTGATCGTAAAAGCAGCTGAAGCAGCAAAACAAGCTTAAGTTGTGTAGTCGGGGGGACCTCTCCCCCGACTTATCCCCGTATTACCAGTATCCCAGCCAGTGCCACCAGAAAGCCCCTGTCACCGCCCAGATAGTCAGGTTTACCACACTCATCACCAGCCCCGTCTTCCACCATTCCGCCAGAGTGGCATAGCCAGAGCCAAAAATAATCGGCGCAGTGCCCGTACCGTAGTGGGTGAGCGACATCATCAGCGAAGAAGAGAAACCGAGCATCAGCCCCAGCAGGGCCGGTGGCGCGCCCAGACCTAACCCCGCGATGAAGAAGGCGGAGAACATGGCCGTGATATGCGCCGTGGTGCTGGCGAAAAAGTAATGAGAGTAGACGTAAAGCAGGATCAACAGCAGTGTCGCAATACTCCAGTGGACGCCAAGGTGATTGATTGCCGTCCCCACACTGGTCGCAAGCCAGCCGACCAGTCCCAGTTTGCTGAGGAAATCCGCCATCATCACCAGCGCGGCAAACCAGACAATGGTATCCCAGGCACCGCGGCACTTAAGGATGTCCTCCCAGTGTAATACCCCCGTCAGCAACAGAATCGATAAACCGATCAGCGCCGCACTGGTGGGGTTAACGGTCCAGCCGCTGCCCATGATCATCGCGGGAACGCCAGCCCACAGGCAGAGCAGCAAAATGAACACCGCCAGCGTGATTTTTTCCGCCAGCGACAGTGGGCCGAGAAGATCCAGCTTTTGCCGGGCGAACTGCGGCGCATTGGGTGTGCGGGTAATGGCGGGTGGATAGAGCCACCAGATAACGATGGGCATCACAATCAGCGAAACGACCGCCGGAAGAAGCGCCGCAATGGCCCACATCCCCCAGGTCATATTCAGTACCCCATCCGTTCCCTGGGACAAAAAGGTGACAATGAGGGGGTTAGGGGCGGTTGCGGTGATGAACATCGCTGAACTGATCGGGTTAATGTTGTAATTCACCAGCGCCAGATAGCGCCCCGTTGAGCCATTTTCGCTATTGCCGGGCTGCGATCCAAGGCTGTCGGCAATGGCGCGCATCACCGGGTGAATAATGCCGCCGCCGCGTGCCGTGTTACTTGGGGTGACGGGGGCAATCAGCGTTTCCGCGAGGGTTAATGCCCACGCGATACCTAAGGTTCGCTTACCAAACAACGCAATAAATCCGTAGCCGATACGCGCCCCAAGTCCTGTTTTCAGCAAGCTTTGCGACAGCATGATCGATAAACCGATCAGCCAAATCAGTTGGTTGGAAAAGCCACTCAGCGCATCGTTAAGCGCTGCCGCAGGCTTACCGGGATTCGTCACACCGGTCATCGCCACCAGCATGATCGCCACAACAGCAATCGCCCCGATGGGCATCGCTTTGCCGATAATGGCCGCAATCGTACCGATAAACAGCGCCAGCAGATGCCATGCCTGTGGCGTCACGTCCGCAGGACAAGGGATGATAAACCAGATGGTCAGTGTGATAACCATCGAGATGATGGCGGGCCAACCGCGAATGGGGGTCAATCTATCCATGGTTCAATCCTTGAGTATCCTGCGCATAAGTATGCGTTTCAGTATTAACCGTCATTCGTGCAGGTAAAACTCACCACCCTCTCACAAAACTAAAATAATCAGGCAATTAACACTACAATTTTCCTAATAGATTAAACCATGCATAGTCCAGTGGCAGCAGGATCAGATACGTCGTCAGCGCCAGCACCAGACACAGGAGCAGCCCGGCTCTCGCTGGCACCCTGCCTAACGCCATCGCCACCACAATAGGTGATGCCTGATACGGCAGTAGCGGCGTTGAATAGCCCAGCACCTGAATCATAATCACCGACAGCAGCGGGAATTGCGTTGCCTCAGAAAAGCTCTGCGCCAGAGTGGTATACAGCGCCGGAACGCCGTTGGCGGTCATAATGAAGTTAAGCGCAGTGGTGATGCCGGTCAGGGCGAGAAAACTGGTGAACGGTTTCTCCGGATCCAGCGGCATCACGTGCAGCAACGCTTCACCGACCGCATCGCCAATACCGGTTTGCGTCACAACGCTCGCCAGTCCAAGAATACCGGCAACATAAATGCAGGTACGGATGTTAACCCCCGTGGAAAACTCCTCTCCATTGATGAACCCGACACGCGGTAACAGGGTGATGACCGCTGCCGCCAGCCCGGTCCACGCCGGGCCAATGCCATGCCAGCTTTCGCTGACCCACATCACCAGCACGACTGCCAGCATCCAGGCCAGTCGCTTTTCGTCGCGGCTCATTGGCTCCGGTGGTGAGAATTCACGTGGCGCATGGGGTTTTCCGGGAAATAGCCAGCAGATCAGCGCAATCAACAGTCCGCCTTTCAGCCAGCCTAATACCGGCGTATGCAGCAGCAGATAAGGCAGATAGTTCAGATGGATACCGTACGATCCTTCCGCCGCCCCGCTCATTACGAGATTCGGCACGTTAGCAGGCAAAATGGTGGCGGAAAGCTGAAAAGTGCCAAAACCCACAGCAAGCGCCAGGCCATACCACGCACGGGTGCCATCAAGGATCCCGGCACGCTTCGCCATCGCTGCAACAACGGGCATCAGCAGCGCGATACGTCCCATATTGGAGGGCATTACAAACGCCAGTGCATAGCTCAGCAGCACCACGCTTGAGACCATCAGCGGCCAGGATTCCGTCAGCCGTGATGACAACGCTCTTGCCGCCCTGTCCGCCAGTCCGGTTTTGCGGATCGCCACGCCCAGCACAAAGCCGCTGAATACCAGCCAGAACGCCGAGGAGGCAAAGCCGCCAAAGATGACGTCCGGTGGGGCGATTTTCGCCACCATCGCCACCGTGAAGAACAGCAGCGCAGTGATAAATTCCGGTAATAGCGAGGTTGCCCAGAGCAGGATGGTGACAATCACCACCAACGAGGGCAGAAACAGAGGGTGTGAAAACCAGAGCGACATGCCTGTCTCCTGTTGTTTTTTTCAACAAGAATACGGGGGCATCCCCCTTCTGTAAACGCGCGTCTCCCCCTAAAAAAGCAGAGGGTCAGTGATAATGGATTTCGCCGAAGTAGTCAGACAGCACATAGTAGCGGCAATACTCAAAGGGATGCGCTTCCCCCGCCATAAACGTCTGGCGCGCCACGGAAAGGAGTGGTTTGTTCTCAGCAATCTGCAGCTTCTCGCATAAATCAGGACTGGGCAGAATGGCATCGACCTTTTCGATCGCTGAGTCGCTTTTCACATTCAACAGGTGATAAAGCGAGGTATGGGCCAGTTCATCCGCTGTCAGGGTTAATCCCGGAAAGAAGGAGAGATCGAGATAAATTTTCTCGTGGTTAAACGGGCGATCGTTCAGATATCGCACCCGAGAAATATAGAGATAGTGATGATGGGCCGGCAGGCTTAAACCATCTTCCTGCGCGTCGCGCGCCCGGCGTGTGGCGATTTCCAGAATGCGGTTCTCAACCGCCACGCTGGCATCACGCAGGTCGCTGGTGATCCCGCGAAAGGTATGACCATAGCTGACGCCTTCCGGCACCGCGCTCACCACGGAACCACTTCCGCGCTGAGAGGTGATCACACCGGCGTTGATCAACTCACTCCACGCCTGCTTCACGACGATCAGCGACACATTATAGGTTTGGGCGATCGCTTTTTGCGTTGGCAACTGACTCCCCAGCGGCAGGGTCCCGTTCTGGATCTGCTGGCAGATGATATAAAACAACTGCTTATACAGCGGAGTGAAACTCGTTTTATCAACCTGCAAGCCATTTACCTCGAAAGTCTGCCAGTCGGGGACGGTTGTCGCCGCCCCCGCAGGGCAGCGCACTACCCTTTAATCTGTCTGGCGAGTTCAGCCAAATCGAAATGATTCATACGATTAACGGTAGTTAAATAGTCGGCAGGAAAAGCATCAGCACCGTGCCAGGCGCCGGAGAGTGCCCCAACCATGGTGGCGACGGTATCGGTGTCATTGCCGATATTAACGGCGGAAATAATAGCATCAACGGCCGAATCCGGACAACACGCGAACAGACCAAACGCGGCCGGAACCGCCTCGCTGACGTGCAACCCGGACCCGATGATATCGGCAATCTCAACAATCGCCGTCTCCCAATGGGCGTGCCGCTTACCGATCGCTACCGCCAGTTCAATACGACGCGCCACCGACGGCCCGGCAACCATCATCGCGCCCTGTTCTGCCGCCAGCGCATAACCCCTGTCAGCGCCGTAAATCCCGGCCGCAATGATGCTTTCCGCACTCGCCACGGACTGTAACGCCTCGCTGGTTGCTGCCGCCATCGCCGCTGCGCCAGACATCGCCAGTACGTTATTATGGGTAAAGCGGCAGATTTCCAGCGCAGTCTGAATCGCTTTTTCTATGTCGCCAGGATGCAGTACGGCGGCAGGCCAAATCTTCATTGCCGCGCCGTTGGTGGCTTCCGCATTCCCCTTATTGATAATCTGTACCGACTGTTTCTCACCTTCCAGTTCCCCCTGCAGGGACACGCGATTATCGTTAAATATGGCTTTCATCGCGGCTCGGGTGGTTGGCCCGGTAAAATTGGCGTAGTACGGATAGGCCAGCCAGCGCTGGAAGGCTTCACGCATTGCTTCATCGCTCACCTGACGATGGTGCTGTAGCAGGGCGTCCATGATGTACTTCGCCTGAATAAAGTCATCGGTACACATTCCGGCTTCGTTACAGCGACCAAACGTATCGGCGGGCGGTTTCTCAAAACCGGTCACCCAGCCACCAAAGTATTCGCGAATTTGTTGCTGAGTACGCACTTCGGTCGCTGCGCCCATCGCGTCCGCCGCAGCGGCACCAATCAGGCAGCCCAGTATTTTGTTAATTTCAACGTGCATGAATGACTCCTTAACGGTTTAGCATATTTTTTCCAGTGGATGACTGGCGCGAAAAGCCGCGAGCTGTTCAGGATAAGGCAGCGCGGTCATCGCCCCTTTTGCCGTGACCACCATCGCGCCGCAGGCATTGGCTGTACCGATCGCCTGCGCAAGCAAGTGACTGTCCCAGGAAGCGGCCTGTGAAAGGGTATAAAGCAGCCCGCCGACAAAGGCATCGCCCGCTCCGGTGGTGTCCACCACGGAAATTTTCGCGGCCGGGAACGCGCATTCGCCCTCTGGCGTCACCAGGTACGCCCCTGCATCGCCCAATGAGATAACGGTGGTTTCACAGCCAAGTTCACGCATCAGATAGCGTGCGTCCTGCCAGCGTTCGACCTTACCCAGCCAACACAGCTCATCCGCAGAGACCTTGCAGATGGAGGCCAGCGCAATAGATTGTGCGAGTAAGGGGACGATTTCCTGGGTATCCCGCCACATGCTGACGCGCAGGTTAACGTCGAACATGACGTGCCCTCCCGCCGTCTTCATGCGTCTGGCGCCTTCCAGACACGCCTCACGCGCCGGACTGTCTGTCAGGCCAATCGAGCTGAAGTAAAACCACTCGTTGGCGCTGAAAGTCGGTAAATCCTGCACCGAGACAAAAGTGTCCGCGCCGGGATGTACCAGATAGGTAAAACTGCGCTCGCCTTCTGGCGTCAGATTGACGATCAGTACCGCGCTGGTTTGCTGTGGGTCGAGGCGCAATGACCCCACACCTACCCCGTTTTCTGCCAGCGTCTGGCGGAGAAAACGTCCGGCGTCATCCTCCCCAAGACAGCCGATAAATTCACAGTCGCCACCCAGTCGCGCGATGCAAACGGCGACGTTAGCCGATGCACCCCCCGGACATTTCAGGTAGGTGTCCGCGCCTTCCGGCACCAGATCCACGGACGCGTCGCCAATCACCCAGACTTTTTTGAGATGACTCATCTGCTCCTCCTCACGCCTGACGCTGCGCCAGTTCACTCTGGATATCGCGGTAATAATCGTTGTTGATCAGATACTTTTTCATCACCACGCCAACCACCAGATGGAAGACGGCAGGGATGAGCGTCATCATCAGCGCAATCCCGGTCAGCGAGCTTGCACTCTGCTGGACATCCGCCTGGTAGCCGAAGTGGCTCAGCAGGAAGCCAAGGACGCCGCCGGCAATCCCCATCCCGAATTTCTGAAAGAACAGAATGCCGCCGAAAGCCAGTCCGGAAACGCGCAGCCCGGTTTTCTTCTCGCCGTAATCGACGGCCTCCGCGATGGAAGACCAGAACACCGGCATTTGCATGTCGCAGAAGAAGTTGATGAGAAAGTAAAAGACAAAGGCGAGGATCAGGTTCTGCTGCCCGACGCAAAGATACATGCCGATACTCAGCGCGAAGGTCATCAGTTGGGTGTAGCGGAACATTTTTATTTTGTCCCAGAACTTAGTCACCCACGTGGTCGCAATCATCGCCAGAATAGACGCCACCACGCCGACGGTCAGGAACGGTGAAATCAGGCTGTCACCGCCATTCAGATAATATTTGGCGTAATAGGCCGCGACCGAACCGCGGATCACGTAGCCGCACATCAGCAACATAATCACCACGCCCAGAATCAGCCACTGGTCGTTACGCAGTAAATTCGCGAACTGCTGTTTGACGGACAGTGACGGCAATTCAGGCTCGCTGCGTTCGCGGGTGGTCATAAAGCAGAAGATAAACAGCACGGCGCCCATCGCCCCCATCAGGCCCATAGAGAGCTGATAACCCAGCGCTTTATTGCCCTGTCCCAGCCAGACCGCCAGCATGGGAACCACAATCGTCACCAGAAACGCGGCGATTTTGGTCATCACAAAACGATACCCGTTGGCGCTCAGACGCTCGCCC
The DNA here is from genome assembly GCF_030337175.1 of Citrobacter sp. Ca225. Classification (NCBI taxonomy): domain Bacteria; kingdom Pseudomonadati; phylum Pseudomonadota; class Gammaproteobacteria; order Enterobacterales; family Enterobacteriaceae; genus Citrobacter; species Citrobacter sp. Ca225. The sequence continues at coordinate 72,398 of NZ_JAOWCD010000057.1, forward strand.
GGATCGTCCGTGATAACGCCAATCAGAGAGATATAAGGGATGGTGATCGCCGTATAAACCAGCGTCATCAGAATGTAAGTGAAATAGGCCCATGCCAGCTTCGCCATATACGCCATATCCGGCGTGATAAACATCAGATAGACGGCAAAGCCAAATGGAATGGCAAACCATAACAACCATGGACGATAGCGTCCCCAGCGGGTCGACACTTTGTCGGTCAGCATTCCCATTGCCGGATCGATAATGGCATCGATCATCCGCACCACCACCAGCAGCACACCCACATCCGCTGCCCGTAAACCGTAAATATCCGTGTAGAAATATGCCAGCAGTAGCTGCATGGCAATAATCACTACGTTGATCGCCATATCCCCGGCGCCGAAACCTATTTTTTCCACGATAGACAATTTCATATCGGTATTCCTTTTGCGCCGTTCAGCGCAAGAATGTCGAAAAAAGGATGACGTAACTACGTGAAATAAAAGCTTTTATGATTAACGCATGACCCAGAAAACCAGGATCAGGCGTTATAAGGGAGTGTAATGGAACCACAAAAGATATAAAGGTATACCTTTATATCTTTTGATCGAATTCACATTATTTTAACCAACGATACATCTTCGCTGGCCTGAAGTGGGAGATTGAGCAAAAAAACGCCGACAACCGTCGGCGTGGCGATCAGGGCTGAGTCAGGAGCTTACAGTCGTGATCCTGAATTTCTTCTGCCGACGCCCGGTTAAACGCCAGCATGTTGCGCTGCGTGGCCAACAGAACAAAAGCGTCATCACTTTGACGCGCCAGCGCCAGCGCGTAGCTGCCCATTCGCTCACGCGCTTCCGGCACCTCTTCGGCCAGCATCATAAACGGACTGCGCTGCGCCAGTTCGCTTTCTGTCACGCGACGGGCGAGATACTCATGCCCGCGCAGTCCGCCCGGCAGCGGTAACCAGCGGGTGCTGATTTTGGTCTGGTTAGCGTCCAGTTGCGCTCTGACATCAGGACGAAGGCAGGAAATATGGATGTGGAAATGGTTTTGCGTCCGTCCGCTGCGCGAATTGATTGCCAGCGACACGACGCTGTCCGGAATATCCTTGCCATACTTTTGGCTCATGAAATCGCGCGCCTGCCAGGCCAGCCAGAAGAAATTCGGCGTGTATTGTTCCACCAGCAACGGACTCTCGGTGCCATTAATGCGATAAGTCGGCATCAGCAGATATTGCAGCGGACCATTGCGATCTTTAAAGACCACATATCCGGCATCGGGCTTCACTTCGACACATGGCGCAGGGTTTTGATGCTGCAACTGGTTGGGCAGGCATTGCTCAAGCACAATCTTACGCAACGCATCCGGGTTTCCGGCCAGCTTCCAGTAGCCAAAACCTGCCGCAGCGGCAATAACGACAACGGCCAGTAGTCCATAGCCTGTTTTTTTCATAACGCGTTCCCTGTATCTCAACGGCCTGCAAGAGTAACGCAAAATGATGACAAATAAAAAAGCCCGGCGGTAAATACCCCGGGCTTCTTCTCCTGCCAGCTCTTAACGCTTGCTGATTTGATCGAACGTTCCGCCATTCGAGAAGTGTTCTTTCTGCGCTTTCGTCCAGCCGCCGAACGTTTCATCAATGGTAAAGAGTTTCAGCTTCGGAAACGTATTTTCGTATTTCTTCGCCACCTCTGCATCACGCGGACGGTAGTAGTTTTTCGCCGCAATCTCCTGACCTTCCGGTGAGTAGAGATACTTTAGATAGGCTTCCGCCACGGCCTGAGTGCCTTTCTTCTCGGTCACTTTATCCACAACGGAGACTGTCGGTTCAGCCAGAATGGATTCGCTCGGCGTCACGATTTCAAATTTATCTTTGCCCAGCTCATTGGTCGCCAGCAGCGCTTCGTTCTCCCAGGCGATCAGCACGTCGCCGATGCCGCGTTCGACAAAGGTATTGGTCGCACCGCGTGCGCCAGAGTCCAGCACTTCGACATTCTTAAACAGCGCCTTCACAAAGTCCTGCGCTTTTGCCTGATCGTTGTTATTGTGATGCAGCGCATAACCCCAGGCAGCCAGATAGTTCCAGCGTGCGCCGCCGGAGCTTTTCGGGTTAGGCGTGATCACCGAAACGCCAGGCTTAACCAGATCGTTCCAGTCATGAATTTGCTTCGGGTTGCCTTTACGCACCAGGAACACAATGGTGGAGGTGTAAGGCGCAGAGTTGTCCGGCAGGCGTTTGATCCAGTTTTTATCAATACGACCACGCTCGGCAATCGCATCCACATCATAGGCCAGCGCCAGTGTCACCACATCCGCCTCAATGCCGTTAATCACCGAGGTCGCCTGTTTGCCTGACCCGCCGTGTGACTGACGAATCACCACGTTATCGCCCGTTTCTTGCTTCCAGTGTGCGCTAAACGCTTTGTTGTACTGCTCGTACAGCTCACGCGTTGGATCGTAAGACACGTTCAGTAATTGAATATCCTTTGCCAGAACGCCGCTGGATGCCAGCAGCAAAGTTAACCCTACGCCCCATTTGTTCATCGCCCAACTCTCTTATGTTGTGTTGTGATGAGCAAAGCGTGCCAGAAAGGTATCCAAACATTAAAGAATAAAAAAAGATTGGCTATAACGAGAGGGAATATATGGAGGGCGTATGCCGGATGGCGGCTGACGCCTTATCCGGCCTACAAGTCTTGCGATCTGTAGGCCGGGTAAGCGTAGCGCCATCAGGCGCAGAGAAGAATCAGTACAGTTTCTTCGCGCAATCCAGCCAGTCACCTTTGAACGGACGCTTCATGTTTTCGATAGCATCGATGATGTCATGGTGAACCAGTTTTTCGTTCTGAATACCGACGCAACGACCACCGTGACCTTCCAGCAGCAGTTCAATGGCGTAAGAACCCATACGGGAAGCCAGGATGCGGTCATAAGGCACTGGAGAACCGCCGCGCTGGATGTGACCCAGTACGGTCGAGCGGGTTTCACGGCCCGTCTCTTTCTCAATGTAATGCGCCAGTTCGTCGACATCGCACATGTGCTCAGTGATTGCCACGATAGCGTGTTTCTTACCCTTCGCAATACCCGCTTTGATTTCAGCAACCAGATCGTCACGGCTGAATTCCACTTCCGGTACCACAACGAACTCACAGCCACCGGCAATCGCTGCCGCCAGCGTCAGGTCGCCACAGTAACGCCCCATCACTTCAACGATAGAGATACGCTGGTGAGAAGACGAGGTGTCGCGCAGACGGTCAATCGCTTCAACCACGGTGCCCAGCGCCGTAAAGTAACCGATGGTGTAGTCAGTGCCTTTGATATCGTTATCGATAGTGCCAGGCAAGCCGATGCACGGGAAGCCCATTTCAGTCAGGCGTTTCGCACCCATGTAAGAACCGTCACCGCCGATCACCACCAGCGCGTCGATTCCACGTTTTTTCAGGTTTTCGATAGCCACGGCGCGGACATTTTCGTCACGGAACTCCGGGAAACGAGCGGAACCCAGGAAGGTACCACCGCGGTTAATCATGTCGGACACGCTATAACGGTCAAGCTGCACCATGCGGTCTTCGTACAGACCCAGGTAGCCATCATAAATCCCCATGACTTCCAGTCCTTCCGTCAGTGCTGCGCGCACCACACCACGGATTGCTGCGTTCATGCCCGGCGCATCACCGCCGCTTGTCAACACACCGATTTTCTTAATCATGACTACCTCTGAACTTTGGAATGCAAAATGAAGTCTGTTGCCGGAAGTCGATCCTGCATAGCGAGACGATCCAACGAATATGCAAATAGTATAACAATCACGTCCTGCTGAATTGATTCAGGTCAGGCCAAATGGCGGTAATTTATACACAAAATGCGGGCCTGGCTCTCTTTTTTACGCTCACTTACGAAAGCTCAAACCTTTTGCCTTCCCTGGGAACGACGGAACACGGGTCCTGATGGATAATGACATCGGAGCCCGGAAAACGCCGTAAAATCGCCTGCTCTACCTGTTCAGCCACAACATGCGCCTGAACGAGCGGCAGATTATCTTCCATTTCCAAATGAATCTGAATAAAGCGGGTCGGCCCTGACTGCCGCGTACGGAGATCGTGAGCACCACTGACGCCAGGCCATGATGTCACGATGTCAAAAATTTCCTGACGTTCTTCATCGGGTAATGCGCGATCCAGTAACGACTGCACGGCATCATAACCCATGCGTAACGCGCTATATAAAATATAGATGCCAATCCCCAAAGCAAACAACGCGTCTGCACGATGCCAGCCGTACCAGGCCAGACCGAGCGCCACGAGAATCGCACCGTTCATCATAACATCAGACTGATAATGAAGCATATCCGCCCTTACTGCCTGGCTTTGCGTCCGCTTCACCACCCAGCGCTGAAACGAGACCAGCACCACAGTACATATCAGGGCGATAATGGTAACCACAACCCCCACGCCGGGTTCGTTCATCGGCGTGGGGGTAATCAGATGCTGGATACCCGTTAAAAATAAAAACAACGCCGAACCGGAAATAAACATGCTTTGCGCCAGCGCAGCCAGTGATTCCGCTTTGCCATGACCAAAGGTATGTTCATCATCCGCGGGCTGCAGCGAATAGCGCACCACTAACAGGTTAGTGAGCGACGCGGCAATATCCACCAGCGAGTCGACCAGGGCCGCCAGAATACTCACCGACCCGGTGTACCACCACGCAAAAATTTTGATCAAAAGTAACAGCGATGCCATCACTGTCGCGGCAATGGCCGCCCGACTGACTAACCGCCCATAGGATTGATTCATAAACACTCCTGCCATTTCATGCCGGTAGTATAACGGATGGTGTAAGACAATCAGTGATTATGACGATGACAATTTGCAGGCAAAAAAAACCCCCACATCATGTGGGGGAAGACAGGGATGGTGAAGAAATCCGGTCAGTAACACAATGGAATAAAAGGATTTATTCTAATCTTCGTCTACATTTTGACTACACTTCGACAAAGAAGCAGCCAGGCGCACCGCGCTTGGCTGTTCCGTTTTTGAGCACCATCGACAATAATACCCGCCTTAATACGGAGGGTACTCAATGGAAACAATCATCACCGTTATCGCTGCTGTTGCTGGGATCGCTTTTTGGGTTGGGCTAATCAATCCCAAATGGGTTTTTATGCCAAATCGAAAGCGCTCATCTGCTATCTACTTCGGGGTGTGCCTCTTGGCAGCAATCATAGGTTCAATGGTTGCACCAGTCGCGCCGAAAGCTGTTGCTGATAACAAGCCTCAGCCAGCAGTGACAACCGCAGATCAAACACAACCCGCGGCTAAACCCAAAGAACAATTAACAACCACTATCGACTTTTCAGAAGCGGCCAATCAACTTCCCCCAGCTTTATCTAAGGCGCTCGGTAAGTTGAACCTCACAGTTAAGCCCGTCATTTACAACAAAGCTTTAGTGGTCGCATTCAATTTTGACAGCATAGAAGAATTACAGGCGACAAGCGCCATCCAGTCCGTATGTCTCAGCTACTTCAATCATGGGGAATCTAACAGGGCATGGAAGGCTAGTTTATTCGATCATATTTATGTGACTAACGACATTTTAACCAAAGGCTACGTTTTTCAAGGTGGCGAATCTTCGTGTGATATCTGGGGCAAGAAGGCCGGGGATAGTGGCGATCAATATTTAAGTGAAAACCTTACACGCTCAAGGTTTGTAGCCATAAACATGAAATAAATAACGGCCCCATTTAGGGGCCGCTTTTATAATGCCAGCGATAGCTGATCTTCGCCGTGGTGACTTCGTGGAAAAGCTTCTTGTGGCACCATCGCGCCGGGCGCTGGCTGGGTCTGGTTTAGTGAACCGTCTATTTCCGTCATGCTGGTGAAACAGTACCCGCACAACATATTTTGACACTGGTGATAGCTGCGCCGTACAAGCAAACTCAGCTCAACGCTGGTTCTGGTTTTTGCTATTGCACGGCAGCGAGGACAGCGCATTGCCATACGCGGGCCTCCTTTCAGGACTGGTTAATATCAACGCAAGTATAACGCTTAAGACGTTGAATCGTCACTCTCCGCTGTCCAGTCGTCGATTTTTACTTCCAGTTCCAGTGACGTGGTAAATCCTCCCCCGCCAATATCGTGAACGCACCGCGTTATCGTCCAGTTTCCACTGTCGATCGTGGACTTAAAACCGTAGACGCTGGCGGGCTGTTCCGGGTACAAATCTGCGCGGCCACGCGCCAGGGTGATGCTGAACGTTGCCGCCCCGCGCTGTAACTCCCGCCACTTAGCCGCAGCGGCACGCTTCGCCGCCTTTTCCGTCTTGAAGGTTTTACGTATAACAAAAACGTTACCTTCGGCCCCGGCCAGATAATCACCCTCTTTTTTGCTGGATGCAGGCTCTTTCTTTTTGGCCTGGCTGGTTCGTCGCCTGCGGGCTGTTTTCTTCACGGTAGTGGATGGTTTCTTGCCAAAGTTGAGATCAAGCCAGTATGCAGTTACGCCCGTGTACGCGTCGCGGTCAGCTACGTTAAAGCTATGTTTATCACCGCTTGACCGGACTATCTCGATCACCGGCAGCGGCTTGCCGCTCTGCGTCACTCCCTTGCCCGGCGTGATAAACAGAAGCATACCGTTTTTAATGGTTGCCACCGCGCCCAGCATTTCGGCCATGCGCGTTAAGAAACTGATATCTGATTCACTCGTCTGATCGGCGTGGTCTATCTCAATCTTCGCCAGTTCTTCGCTGACACCCGCACGCAGATCGTAGCGGCTGGCAATGCTGGCGACCACATCCCCCACGGTAATATCGTGCCAGCTATATTCCCTCTTCACGTTGAAGGTATCGCGGAAATCTGCGCTTCTGGCACTGATCGTTAACTGGTCAGGCGGGCCAGCGTGCCCAATCTCGTCAACCGTATAGACGCCCTTAAAAACCAATGGATCATTATCCCAGCCCAGCGCCACCGATATCTTTGCGCCGCGTGGTGGTAATGCTACCTGCCCATCTGCATCATCCAGAGTCAGATCCAGCGTGTCAGCTTCAAAGCCCCGGTTATCTGTCAGGGAAAGAGAGATCAGCCGGTTATCCAGCGCCGTAAGCTGATTACCTTCAATTTCTATACTGAACGCCGGGCGCGGCGAATATCGGTTTTCTGTCGTGTCCATATCAACCCCTTCATCATGATGGGGTACATCGTCGCCACGCGCGCGCGCATGAACAACGCCCCGTCATTGTTGCAGGTTGCTGACAACCCTTATTCATCGCATCGGCCTGCCATTGCCGCAATGATATTCGCAGTCATTAAACTGGCGAGGCAAATACATGGCCACTAACTACCATCACGGTGTAACCGTCACGGAAACCACCGACCTTAGCACGATGATCACCGACATTGATTCGGCGGTGATCGGCGTTGTCTGCACCGCTGATGATGCGGACGAAACAGCGTTCCCGCTGGATACCCCTGTACTGATCACCCGCGTGGCTAACATGCTGGGCAAGGCAGGTAAAACCGGCACCCTGTTTACCACCCTGAAAGCTATTTCAGACCAGACCAGCCCGCAAACCATTGTGATCCGCGTTGCCGATGCGTCAAAAATTGTTCCGCCAGAAGGCGGCACTGCGCCGACACAGGATCAACTGGTTATTGGCGGCACCGATGCAAACGGACGCTTTACCGGCATGTACGCGCTGCTGTCTGCCGAAATGCGCGTAGGCGTGCGCCCGCGTGTGCTGGCTGTTCCCGGGCTTGATACGGAAGCGGTAGCCGCACAACTCGGCGTCATTGCCGAAAAGCTGCGCGCATTTGCTTACGTAGCCGCGAACGGCTGCAATACGATTGCCGAAGCGAAAGCCTACCGCGAACAGTTTGCACAGCGTGAAATGATGGTTATCTGGCCTAATTTCATCTGCTACGACACCAACGCCGGGGCGAATGCCACCGTGCCCGTTGGGGCCCATGCGGTTGGGATGCGCGCCAAAATCGACGCAACGCAGGGCTGGCATAAAACCATTTCCAACGTGCCCGTTAATAACGTGCTGGGGATGGATCGGGATATTTATTTCACGTTGCAGGGCACCGATACCGACGCCGACGAACTGAATGCGGCAGGCGTTACCACGCTGATCAAGCAGGACGGCTACCGCATCTGGGGATCGCGTACCTGCGACAAGGAAACGTATATCTTCGAAAGTTATACCCGAACCGCGCAGATCGTTGCGGATACCGTCGCCGAAGCCCACTTCTACTATGTTGATAAACCGCTTACCCCGTCGCTGGTTAAGGACATCGTGGACGGCATCAACAAGAAGCTGACCGCTTATGTGACGGAAGGCAAGCTGCTGGGCGCCCGCTGCTGGTACGACCCTGAACCGAACACCACGGAAAACCTGCGCAATGGTCAACTGACCATTAATTACGACTATACGCCGGTTCCGCCGCTGGAAAATCTCAGCCTGATCCAGACATTTACTGATACCTACTTCGCTACGTTTTCCAGCGCAGTGAACAACTAACCGGGGGCGCTCATGGCACTGCCTAAGAAACTCAAATATTTCAATATGTTCTTTGACGGGGATAACTACTTCGGCATGGTGCCGGAAATTACCCCCGCCAAACTCACCAAAAAAACCGAAGACTACCAGGCGGGCGGTATGCCGGGTTCGGTTGCGGTGGATCTGGGCTTCGACGCTGGCGCCCTGGATATGGATATTACGCTGGGCGGCATGGATGCCGGGCTAATGAAAAAATGGGGCGTTACCACTGCGGACGGAATGCAGGTGCGCTTTGCTGGCTCTTACCAGGACGATGCAACCGGCGACGCCGTGCCGTGCGAAATCCAGACCCGTGGCCGCTTCACTGAACTGGATCCCGGTTCGGCAAAAGTTGGGGATGATACTTCGCATAAGTACACCCTGAAAAACACCTATTACAAGCTGACCATCAATAGCGAAGAAATTATCGAAATTGATGTGCTCAACATGATCTACAAAGTTGCCGGTGTGGATGTGCTGGAAAAACACCGCGCTAACATCGGCTTATAAGGAAACCCGGCACCATGAGCAAGACCAAAGAAAACACCGTTATTCTTACCGCCCCTATTACGCGCGGTAAGACCAAAATCACCGAAGTGGCGATCACTTCCGTGCTTAAACAGGCTGGATCACTGCGCGGCTTAAAAGCCTATGACGTTCTGACGTCCAACTATGACGCGCTGGTTATTCTGCTGCCCCGCGTTACCGCTCCGGCATTAACCGCCAATGAGATTGCCCGAATGGATACCTGGGATTTTTGCCAGTTAGCCAACGCGGTGGTTGATTTTTTGCAACCCTCTTCGGATCTGACCGCGACGGATACGGGCAACGAATCATCCGATGCCCCTGCGAACGCATAGAAGACCTGATGGCAGATATCGCCGTCATATTCCACTGGCGGCCGGTAGAGATGGACGCCATGACGGTACAGGAAATACTGTTATGGCGTGATCAGGCGGCTGCGCGCAGTGGTGGAGATCACTAAATGGCAGACCGCAATTTGAATATCAGGGTGGCATTCAGCGCCCTGAATAATATGTCCCGCCCTGTCAACGCGGCGCGCCAGAGTGCCGCCGCGTTGGCGTCTCAGATCAACCAGACCAAAACCAGCATTAAAGGGCTTGAGCGTCAGGCAACCAGCTTTGACCGCCTCACAGCAGCCAATAAAAAAACCACCGAACAACTGGCCCAGGCGAAAGAACAGGCCCGGCAAATGGCGGCGGCTTATGGCCCGTTACGCCAGCGCAGCGCCGAACAAGTTGCCGCCCTCAATCAGCAACGTGCAGCCATTCGCCAGTTAACCCAGCAGCAGAAAGGTGAGCAGACGCAGCTTAACCAGTTGCGTGCCAGCTTCTACAGCGAAGGCATTGCGATCAGCAGCGCCAGCCGGGCGACGGAACAGATCAACCAGCGCACCGCGCAATATAACCGCCAGCTTGCCGAACAGCAGCGACGGCTTGACGCTGTTAACCAGGCGCAGGCCCGTTACAGCCGTGCCAAAGAAACCGGCGAAAAGATGATGAGCGGGGGGATGAAAACTGCCGCCGTGGGCGCGGCAACCCTCGCGCCTGTCGCCGCTGCGGTGAAATCCTACAGCAGCCTTGAAGACGCCATGAAGGGCGTAGCCAAACAGGTAAACGGCTTACGTGACGACAGCGGCAACCGCACCCCGCAGTATGAAGAAATGCAGCGGGCGATCATGGATGCCAGCGAAAAGCTGCCAATGGCTAACGGTGCTGTTGACTATGCCGCACTGGTCGAAGGCGGCGCGCGTATGGGCGTCGCAAACAGCGATGATCCGTGGCAAAAGCAAAAAGCCGATCTACTGGCTTTTGCCAGCATGGCGGCAAAGGCTTCGGTAGCCTTTGAACTGCCCGCCGATCAGCTTTCTGAAAGCCTGGGTAAAATTGCCGGGCTGTATAAAATCCCCACCCAGAATATTGAACAGTTAGGCGACGCCATAAACTACCTGGACGATAACGCGAAGTCGAAAGGCTCCGATATTATCGACGTACTCCAGCGTGTTGGCGGGCTCGCCAGCCAACTGGATTACAAGCAAGCCGCCGCGCTGGGTTCCACCTTTCTGACGCTTGGCACCCCTGCCGAAGTTGCCGCCAGCGCCACCAATGCAATGGTGCGCGAACTCTCAATCGCTACGGTTCAGGGCAAAAACTTTATGCAGGGTCTGGACGCCCTCGGCCTCAGTGCCGAAAAAGTCCAGAAGAGCATGTCAGTGGACGCGATGGGCACAATCATTTCAGTGCTGGAAGCGTCCAAAAAACTGGCCCCGGATCAGCAGGTAGCCAACCTTACCCAGATTTTCGGCAAAGAGTTCGGCGATGATGCGCAGAAACTTGCCAACAACCTGCCCGAACTACGCCGCCAGATAGAACTGACGCAGGGCGCAGCCGCTAAAGGATCCATGAATCGGGAATCTGATATCAATAAAGCTTCCCTTTCTGCTCAGTGGCAACTGACCAAAACCGGCGCGGTTAACGCATTCAGTTCAGCAGGGGAAACGCTCCGCGAACCGCTGATGGATATCATGCTTACCGTCAGTAAGGTGGTTGGCAGCGTCCGCCGCTGGGTTGAGGCTAACCCTGCTCTGGTTGGCTCAATCATGAAAGTCACCGCAGCCATAGGCGCGTTGCTGGTTGTCGTGGGTGGCCTGATGCTGTCCATCGGCGCAGTGCTCGGCCCGATGGCACTTGTTCGCCTCAGCTTCACCACGTTGGCCGGTGAAGGAGGAATAGCGCGGCTGACTGGTGGAGTAATGCGCCTGGGTGGTGCGTTCCAGTGGCTTGCTGGCTCGCCTATGCAGGCATTGTTAAGCGCCGGTCGCATGGTATTCGGCCCGCTTATCACGCTACTGGCTGGCATTTCTGCGCCCGTCTGGGGGCTGATTGCTCTCTTTGCTGCGGCAGCAGTGGCCGTCATTAAATTCTGGGAACCAATACAGGCATTTTTCACTGGTTTCTTTAACGGCATCATGACGGGCTTACAACCTGTATTTGATGCTTTCAACGCTGTTTTCGCTCCATTAGCCCCAATCTTTGACGCGATAGGCTCCGCTATTAGCGGCGTTTGGGATTGGTTTACAAAATTGCTTGAACCGATCAAATTTTCCAGCGATGCGCTAGAAACTTGCACTACTGTTGGCGAAACATTTGGGAGGGTTCTGGGTACTGCAATAAGCGGTTTGCTTTGGCCGCTACAAAAACTGATGGAGGGTGTCGGCTGGGTACTGGAGAAACTTGATCTAATTCCTGCTGGACTTGATGCAGCAAACGCCAAAGCAGAAAGCCTTAAAAAAGATCCGGTTGTCTGGGAGTGGGATCCGCAGCAAAAGAAAATGGTTAAAAAGGATTGGCACTGGTCGCCGGATAAACCAAACCAACCTAAACCGCCAAAACCACCAATAACGCCGAAGCCAGTTGGCATCCCAGACCTTATGGGAGCGCCAAACTTAACGCCGAAGATGAGCAAGAGTCTGGATAAAATCGCAGACAACACGGGAAAAATGGCGGCAAAAGACGGCCCCGGCGAAATCGTCTTCAAGAATAAGCAGCCCTATATCCCGATCCGGGGCGGATATTCGGAACCGCTTAAGCAGGCGCAGCGCCAGCTACCATCCCTTACCGATTGGGTGACGCAGCAGGCCGGATCGCTGATCGCCTCCGTTACGCCGTGGCAGGTTGAGAAGCCCGCCGCACGGGTGCCCGTTTCGGCGTCGCCGTCTGCGGCTTCCGTCGCTGCGCTGATGCCTGCACCGGGTGGCGATGTATATAACCTTAGCTTCGACTTTAGCGGCCAGAAACTGGATGAAGAAACCATTATCAGGCGCGTGCGCGAAGAACTTGCGTTAGCGAAGCAGCAGGCTGACCGGCGCAAGCGTTCCCAACTGATCGATCACGTCTAAGGGCAATATCATGATGATGATTCTGGGGATGTTCCCCTTTTCACTGCAAACCACGCCTTACCAGAGTGCGAATAAAACCAATTCCTGGCGGCACGTCAAAAACGATCGCGTGGGAAAATCCCCGCGCTATCAGTTCATCGGCGCAGATGAAGAACCTTTCGTACTCAGCGGCACGCTGTACCCCGAAATAAGCGGCGGTGATGTGTCGCTTGTCATGCTGGAAACTATGGCCTTTTCCGGGCGCCCGTGGCCCCTGATTGAAGGCACGGGCAGGATCTACGGCATGTATGTAATTGAGCAGATCATGCAAAACCGGACGGAGTTCTTTAAAGACGGGAAGGCAAAGAAAATTGATTTTACGCTCAACCTGAAACGGGTTAGCGAGGACATACGGGAAAAGCTGGCCGAAACCACTACCGACGATCTCTTCTCTCTGGTGAAAACAAACCTTTCGATATAAGAAAAGCGGGCCTTTGCCCGCTTCGTCTTCCGGAACACACCGCCATAACTGACCGTGCTGCAGCATCGTTAAAAATGACTGTACTCGATGCACACGGCCAGCACGGTTAGAACCGGTCATGCGTGCCGGAATTCTTATCTCTGGTCGCTGGGAATTTTTTGTAAAGCGTAGATATTCCAACATCGTAAATTATAGCAACCCTCCGGCGCGATTCCCCTGACGCTATTAACCTACCCGCCTGCGCCCATTGTTCTGGTGTTAGTTTTGGTCGTCTACCTCCAATCCTTCCCTGCGCGCGAGCGGCCACCAGTCCTGCACGCGTACGCTCGACAATCAATTCTCTCTCCATCTCTGCCAGTGCCCCCATAACATGAAAAAAGAAACGCCCCATTGGCGTTGATGTATCAATACTGTCAGTCAGGCTGCGGAAGTTCACGGAACGTTGCTTTAGCTCCTCCACAAGAATGACCAGGTTCCGCATACTCCGCCTGAATTTAACGGGAAGCCGCCGGAAGGAAAAATGCGGGGTGTTGTTTATAACATGCCAGCATGGGTTGATATTCCTCTCCCAACATATGAGGAAAAAATAGCCGCCGCAGAAGCAATTAAGTTGAATCTGAAAGCTAACGCAGATTCTGAAATCGCCTGGCGACAGGATGCTGTTGATGCAGGTATCGCGACGGATGAGGAAACTGACGCGCTGGCTGACTGGAAAAAATACCGGGTTCTGCTGATGCGCGTTGACACAGCAAAACCCGACTGGCCTATGCTTCCGGAGGAAAAGGCCAGTTAATATCCGGTGCGGTTGCTATATCGGTTACAGTAACCGCATCAATATAATCAAGCGTCGCATTGAGTTTATTTTTTTCTGCATCACTCAGCGCTCGCCCTGCCTGCAATTTCAATTGAATGACACTGATAGACTGCATCGCAACACTTATTAATTGCTGGCGTTGCAGTTCTGCTTTGGCTATGGCATCAGCCTGCTGCGCCTCAGTATCGGTTACCCACTTTTTCCCGTCCCACGCATCGTATGGGGTAGACGGTGCAACGCTGGTGTAACCATCGTGAACGGAGCCAATATAATCAACGGTGACGGCGCTGCCGGCAGCAGTTGACCAGACCGTTTCACCCCGATGGTCTTCTTCCAGTCGCCAGCCTGTACCGGTGAACAAATACACCTTTTCTGCGACCAATTCACCCGGTTCGATATCAGTTGAATCGCCGGGCATCGAAACACCAACATTAATAAATTCGTCAGACCAGCCGGTATATTCTCCAGTCTCTGCGTCGTAATAAAAACAGCGGATTTTACCCGCCTCAATAGCCAGGCCATTTTTATCAAATACCGGTTTCATTATTTAGCCCTCACCAGAAAGTTGAATGCGATGTTTCTTGGTCGAGTTTCAGCAGTAGTTGTTGAGTTATCAATTAAATAAAAATTGCCATTTCCCGTAAATATAGTGGCACCATTCATACCCTTTATTGGAATAAGGTCAGAATTTGGACTTTGCCCAAGAACATCTTTCGTACCGGACGCTGATGTTCCGTACGCCATTGAGATATCGTGGCTATGTCTTTGTACTGCTTGCGCCTGGCTGGTCAAAAGACCACGCCCGCTATCTACGCCGCGCCCGTCGTCCCAGATTCGCGGGAATTCGCCGCGCATATCCGGGATTACCAACCCCGTCCAGACCTTCGCCAGTTTTGGATATTCCGCTGCGGAAAACGATGCACCGTTATGCTTCAGAAACACCATATTTTCCCATTCATCCATGACGGTATTTGGCATCGCCGCCAGCGGCCAGAAGAACGGAATTCCTATTGCCGGAGCGCCTGCTCCCAAACGAAGGTTTTTGAGAACCTCGTCAACCAATCCGGCGTCGGCCATTTCTTTGAGAGCATTCGCAATCAATGGGTACTGATCATGTGGATTCTCACTCGCAAGATGTGTACCCATCAAATCATCTGCATAGGATTTAGCGCTAATAATCTGAGAATCAACATAAGCGCGAGTTGCCAGCACTACGGACGGGTCAATTTTGAGCGTCACAGCGGCGGTGCTGCTAACAATCAAAATCATGCGAACAATCTGAACGCGTCCGCTACCTTCCTGCAACTGCGGTTTATACGTTTCCGCACAGTTGGCTACGGCAATCATATCGCCGTCTTCATCGAATAAACCGATTTCACGGATCCACCACCCGCCCACTTCTTCTGGGATCACCTGTTCGGCAATTATCTGGTTGGCGTTGTTCTGGTCAATGCTCAGGGTATTGAGTGGCGCGCGGCGTAACTCATGAACCAGCGCCGTTTGTGCCGGGTTCGGCGTCGGCAATGCGCCGTTACCATCGCCTACAGCCATCTGGGTGATCTCAACCTGCGCACCCAATGCTGTGGCTTTTGCCAGTTTCGCCGCGCCTACATTGGTTAGCACAGCATAATATTTAGTCGCCACTTGCGATCTCCACGGTGTCAATTAAATGGATTGCCGCCCCGGTGTAATCATCACCGCCCACGGCTATGGTTTCAGGGAAATACGGGTATACGGTCAGCGTATCGCCGGAATAACTGCCCGCGCCGATATACAGATCGCCGGTTGTTTGCAGGTGAAGAGACATTCCCAGCATATGGCGGCTGCATGGCTTTACATCGGCGATCAGGCGTTCAATCTCCTGATAGGTTTCTTCACTAATGCCCTGGTCTTCCACGCCAATATCCAGCGTGAAGGTGCCCGGTGCGGTGTCGATGTTCCACCACTCGTTAACCCGGATGAAGAAGCCGAACGGCTCCACAACCCGGCGCATGGCGCCCGTTGTACCCTTGTACTTATGCAGGTAGAACGCATCTGCCACCGCCTTTCGTTTTGTGCTGATCGGCCAGGCCTCATCCCAGCGATCAACGGAGAAGGCCCACGCCAGATAGGGCAACAGATCAGCCCGACACGTCCACGGGTTCCACAACTGACGCAGCGGTACGGGCACTTCACCCAACGACGCGCAGACGCGCGCGGCGACGCGCTCCATTCGGCTGGCGCTGGGTGGTAACAGGTCATTACTCATCGTAACCACCCACCGTTATGGTGTATTCGGTGCAGTGCGATGCCTGGTAGTCACTCAGCACGATATCCGCAACAGGCTGCGCCAGTTCCACGCGCTGGACGCCTTCGACGTGCAGGGCGGCGTATATAGCTGAAAGACGGATATCGCGCCCTAAGCGATTCTGCGCGGCAATATACGCCTGTAACTGTTGCTCCGATGCCTGCCGGACGGGTTCGGCTTCCGGCCCCGGATATATGTAAAGCGTTGCATCGATCTGATACGGCACGATCTCCGCAGACTGCACCGTTACCCTGTCGGCTACCGGGCGCACCTCTTCATCGTTCAGGGCAGCAGCGACCACGGAAAGCAGATCATCGCTGGCCGTTCCGTCACCCTCACGCGACAGCACCGAAATGGTGACGCAGGCAGGCGTAGGACTGACCGCCGAAATATCAGCTACGCGCCCGTCAGCCGAACGCCCCCAAAACTCATATGCCGCCGTTGGCCCTGCCACGCTCAGACCTTCAAAAGCCTGCTGGGTACGCGTGCGTAAATCCGGGTCTGACTCCATCACGGCTTCAATAGGCGGGGTAACGCTGTCGTCTTCTTCCTGAATCGTCAGACGTTCAACGTTGAAATTGACCGCCAGATTATCCAGATCGCTATCCGTGGAATAAGCCAGCATCACCGCGCGGGCCGCTTCATTCACCCGCTGGCGCAACAGCAATTCACGATAGCAATTCTCTTCCAGCAGCATGGTGATCGGCTCCGATTCAAGCTCAAGCGTGCGGGCGATCTCTTCCTGCTCGTCTTCCGGGTACATCGCAATAAATGCGGCCTTGCGCTGCGCGAAAAGCGTTTCGAAGTCCAGCGGTTCAACCACCACTGGCGGCGGTAGCTGCGATAAATCGATCGTGCCGCTCATACCTGGCCCCTCAATGTGATATCGGCATTAAATGGCGTCTGATTGTCGGTGCGATTGGCCTGGATAGTGGCAACCAGCCGACCGGCACCCGGTGCGCTCAGGGTGATACTGGTCAGAGAGATCCGCGGTTCCCATAAATACAGGGCGCTGTAGATGGCAGACATAACGCGCAGCTTCGTTATGGCGTTATCGACCGGTTGATCTATCAGGTTGAAAAGCTGCGAACCGTAAGCGCGGCGCATTACGCGGGAACCGATCGGCGTTAACAGAATATCGCCGATAGACTGCGCTATATGCTCGTTGTCGGTGATGGCATGGCCTGAACCGGCATTCATGCCGCTGTAACGGGCTGTACTCATACCGGGCCACCTGTATTACTACCACCGGACTGGACGCCGCTATGTTTGTGCGAATGGACAACGACACCATTAGACGAAAGCGATCCGCCTGAATGGGTAATATTGCCCTTCATTTCCCCGCCGTTTTGTACTTCCAGCGTGGCGGTGATCAGCTTGTTGGTGCAGACCACTTCCGGCGTGTCCAGGGTAACGCGCGTATCTGCCTTGACAGTTACCACCGGCACGGTGGCGGTAATGGATTCCGACGCGGTGACGCTTGCCGTTTTCACCCCGCTGACAACCAGCGCGCTGGCCTCCGGGTCATATGAGATACGGGCGCCATCCGGGTGCAGGATCACGCAGGAGATAGCGCCATCATCTGGCGGCGGTGCGTCTTCGCTGTAAAGGCTTCCGGCAATGAATGCCGTTTCCATCTCACCGCAGGGGCACAAGATATAAACCTGTTCTCCCACTGTCGGCGCCCACCACGTCACGGCTTCACCGGCGCGCGGCACCGCCCAGCGGATCCAGTCGGTTTTGTTCTCGCCGGTTTCGACGCGCGCAAGATACTTTTCCGTGTCCACTTCCAGCACGGTGCCAATACGGGCGAGATTGCAGATAAGGCGGTAGAGTTCGTTTAAATTCATAGTGCTGACTGTTTCCCGTGGTGCCGGTTACGCTGTCCGGCGTCGCTTCCACCCGGTAGCAGGCTTTACGACCGTTTCGGCTTTTGGGTTATGCAGTCAGTATCAGGAGTCGCGCGCGCGCAAACAACGCGGCGCCATTGTGGCGGGTTGGTGACAATCAAATCTCTTGCATGAAGGCTACAACAGTATCGGCCAGCCAGTCTAAATCCCCCTCGGTCATGCCCAGGAGTTCACGCACCGGGTAGCGTGCATGGGCACCCGGTACCACGTTATCGACTTCACCGTACTGGTGAACGCTGGCAATTTCGGCGGTATGCCCCTGAAATCCAACCACCGCCATGCCGCCCGTACCGTAAGCCTTAAGAAAGCGTGCGGTGCGCAGCTTGCGGAACATCGGATCCTTTCTGGTGCGGTTCTGCTTGGACTGGTTGAGATTGATTTCAATATAGCGCTGGATATCGCGCTTATAGAACGTGCGCAGGGCACCGCGATCAACGTCATAGCCGGTGATTGCGCGGTGCTCACCCCTGCCCGTGGTTCGCCAGTTGCGTAACTCCCTGGCCTCATCATTCCATATGAACTTTATCCCGCCCTGGGTGCGAAGGATTTTGCGGCGGCGGGCCTGATAGCTTTCGCCGCTGGGGTTCTTCTGGCTGGCGATACGCTTTTGCTGACGCTTACGCAGCCCGATCGCAACGTCGCGCGTCAGCTTGCGACGGTGCCCCGGCGAAAGCTGCGCGGCCACGCTGGCTAGCCAGTCGTCTAACTGCTGGAAGAGGGGATCGGTTTGTTGTCCTGCCATGTTTCGCCGCTGACCTCATCAACAAATACCAGTGACCACGCGCCAATTTCCGGCCCCGGCGCAGGGTCAGCACGGTGACGGGTGACGATCTCGCCATCTTCACGGGTGACGATCACTGCCTCATCAGTCTGAATCTGGATCAGCACGTCCATCGTGCTGTTACTCAGAATATCGGCTTCGAATGTTATGCCGTTCTGCTGCCTGTCCGGGTTAAACAACAGATCAGGCTGATATAAGCGCGCCCATGCCAGCACCGGCACGCTGATAGTATCCAGAGATTCAGGGTAATCCATCACCAGCACTTCCAGCGTATAGCGATACTCAAACGCAGCAGCACGCTGGCCGGTGCTGACCATACGGCCTTTACGCAGGTAAACAGCCAGATTATCGGGATTCTCTCGCAGCCAGGGCACATGCTGGCTTATCATCTGCCGCAGCAAATCGGGTTTAAGCATTACTTATCCCTCCCTGACGTAACCGCATCATATGCGGCCTCACAGGCTAATCCTCTGGCTCTTGCTTCATCAGCATCTTTTGCCAGTTGCCCCGCTCGATCGTCAGCGCGGCGGAACAGGTCGGCGAGCAGTACGGCACCGCTGGTTTCTGCCTCGCTTCTGCCGGGAGTTCCGGCACCGCAGGCGCGTTCACGGTCTGCCAGTTGCCTGGCGAGTTTGTCGGCCCTGTCGTGCAGCCCACGAGAAGCAGCACGGGCACGATCGGCATCAGCCTGCACGCCAGCAAGCTGCTGGCTGGCTTGTTTTCTGATCGCATCAATTTCACCTTGTCGGCGTTGTTCTTCTGCCCTGGCCTCAGCCTGCCTTTGCGCCAGCGCGGTGGCGTCGCGTGCATCACGTTGCGCCCACTCTCCACGCCAGTGCTGATCGGCATCACCATAACCGGCGCTGTAACGCCAGTGGCTAAAACCCCAAACAGCAGCAGCGGCCAGCACAAGACAAACGATCACTTTCCAGCGTGACAACCCCATCTCTAAACCTCTCGCCAGCTCGCACCGTCAATACCGGACGTGCTGCAGCACTGTCAAAAATGACCGCGCTCGATACGCACGGCCAGCACGGTTAAAAATGATCAGGCCAGAAATAACGTGCGCTCGGCTTCCCGACGTTTAACCAGCCCCGGCAACACCTTGCCGCCTGCTTTATTCCATTTTGGAAACTGAGCCGCAGCCCCGGCGTAATCGCCAGCATTCAGCTTTTTCAGCAGTGTGGAACCTTCCAGCGCCTTTACGCCCAGGTTGTAGGCAAAATCAACCAGCGCATCGAACTGATTTTGATTGATAGTGACTTTAACCAGCCCCGTAACGCCTTTTTCATACTGCACCAGACCGCTACGCAACAGGCTATCGGCAGTTTCCTGCGTAATGGTCATGCCCTTGCCAACCGGCACGCCGTTGACGGGTTGAGTCCATCCATAACCGATCGTCCAGATGCCTACAGAATCCTGATAAGCGGCCAGCCTGCACCCTTCAAAGCCTTTCAGCATGTTGATGCCGTTATTGCTCATCTCCACCTTTCATCCCTCCGATTCGGTTTTCGATAAACCCGGTAACTTTGTTGCGGACTTTATCCGCGCCCATAAATCCGATTGAGGCGCCCACGAATGTTACTGCGTTGGACGGAAGCCCCAGATATTCCAGCGAACCGGCCACAGCAAGCGTGACAATCCCACATACCAGCGATCCGGTGGCGGTTTTAAGCAAAGACTGCCCATCGTAAAGGCTCATTAGCGCCGAAATACTCAGCGCCGCACCAGCCGCAAACAGTGTCGGCAGATAAGTAGCGATCCATTTCATTGTTTGTTCGAGTAATCCCGGTGGTGTGTCGTGCATACCCTCCCCCTTAATCCCATAGCTGCACGGTTTCCCGCTGGGCTGGCGGCTGGATCTCTGGCAGGTAGACAATCTGCCCGGTCTGCAACTCAGTGGCGGCGGAAATGCCCTTATTGGCATCGATCACCGCCTCGGTAACGCCTGCTGTTCTGCCGTAATAGCGCCAGCAAAGCAGGTCGATCGTGTCATTTTGCTGCGCCTGAACGTTCATTACACCAACTCCGCCAGGCCCCGGCTTTCGTCCTGGATATCACGGATTGACCAGCGCACATCCCGCCACAGCGTATCGATCTGCGTGCTCAATGCCGCCGCGTGGTCTTCGCCTTTACTGGTGGTGTCAATATCGCGGTAGCCTTCAATCAACAGCGCCTTAGTGAGTGAATACACGGCGTTTTTATAGCGCCATACCTTCACGGAGGCGCCATTCACCGGACTGGCCGGAATTTCTGCCAATGACTCATAGCCCGCATCAATCTGCACCTGGCGCCACAGGAAAAGCTGATCATTAACATGGGCCACCGCTTCCACCGTTCGCGACATCAGGCGATCGGTTGTCACCTGCCCATCAAGACGCATCGCGCGGCGTAGTTCAGCCAGCGAAATGACCGGCCAGAATGGCAGGCTTTCAACTTTCGCACCGCCATCATCAGGCACAGGATCGGATGGTGGCCGTACTGGCTCAGTGGCTACCAGACTCATGATCTCTACTCCGTATAAGTCAGGCGGTGGACGGCAGGACAAAGACGCGGCGTTGCCTGTTTTCGCCTGCCGTGCCGCCTGGGTGCGCGGGGGCACGTTCGGTTATGACGCCGCCTTCTGGCGGGCTGTCGTGGTTCTTTTCTTCGCTGCCGGCTTGCTTTTAGCGGCGGGCTTTTTGGTTTCCCGCTTCGCTTTTGGCTGGGCTGGCGGAGTTGCCGTCTGGGTTTCGGTGCTGTTTGCTTCTGGCTTGCCGTCTGCGCCCTCACCGTCAGCAGGTTGCCCGGACTTCTTAAGCGCACGTTGCAGAAGCTCAATATCACGGGTTACGCCTGCTTTTTTCGGGTTCAACACTGCCGCCTGGCGCAGGTATTCAACCGCAGCGGTAAGCGATTCAACGTTGTCAGTCAGGCGCAGCGTATACCCCAGCGCCTTAAGCAGCTTTGAGCGCACCTCATCCGGCATATCTTCGTTCAGAGTTAAGCCCCGTAACGCTTCCAGCAGGTCAGCGGCGACCGGCGCAACAGCCGGGTTAGCTTTGAATGCAGCCAGGACGGGATCGCAAATTTCTTCCACCAGTACGGTGGCGGTGGTACGGCGATACTGATCCGGCATAGGCAACTTATGGCGCAATACGTACTGACCAATGCGCAGGGCTTCGGCGATGTTTCCGCAGTCACAGCACCAGATCATGACGGTGGTTAACACGTCGTCAGACTGGCCGGAATCTGCCGTAAGTACGCCTTCAATCCACGGCTGATAGTCCGGCAGGAGTTCGCGTTTTAAATCCGCTTTAGCCTTCTGGGACTGGACACGGCTCAAACGGGCTTTATCCAGTCGCAGGCGGTGAAGCATGGTTTCGTATGCCGTCATTTCAAGCTGCGACGGCTCACGGCTGGCGTGGCGGCGTTCAGCCATCACGCGGTTAAAATGTTGTTGAGCAGGTGTCAACATGATGCCCCCAAAGCGGCCAGCAGTTAGCTGGCCTGCGCTGATTTATGGTGCCGGTGCTGGTTCGGCGGCGGTAATGCCTTCGATCAGACAGCCGAAGCCGTAATCTTCAACAACATAGGCATCATTTGACGAACTGTAGGTAGAGACGCGGTTATATTCCGGCTCTTCCACGATACGGCGACGGTGCGCACCTTCCTGCCAGTAAATCGACAGGTTTTCCCACGAAGTGATAAACATGCTGCCATCAGGGAAGAAAGGCGCGATGAACGAAGGCAGGTTGCCGATCGTCTTACGCGAGGCAATCAACTGACCGGCCAGTGCTTCGGAGTTCGGGTTATTGGTGCTGACGGCGTTGATGATCGGGAACGAACGGCTAACCGTCAGGTTACGACCAGTGATCACCACCAGATTGGGCGAATCTTTGTACCATTCGTCCATCAGTGAGTTAACCGCGTCATAAACCAGCGAGTCATAGTTACCGTAATCACCTTTAGCGATCACCTGGTTGGAATCGTCGCGACTGGTCACGGTGATATCTTTCATGACTCGTTGCGGCGCGTTCGCGCGGTACTGTTGCAGCCAGCCGATACCACAATCCTGCAAAAGCGGGTTGGCATTGCGGTCGGACTTATCCGCGTAGCTGGTTCCGTTAAAGCCGATCATGATGCGATCAAGCGCGATACGCTGAATGATCTGATTGCTCAGACGCTGCTGGAAATCAGGGAATTTAGCCCAGGCATCAAGCTGCGCATAAGAGGCGAAAGTATCCGCGTTCACCTTATTACAGGTGTACTTGTTCGAATCCAGCGCCGTGACGGATACAGGCTGGCGGCGATCGGTGGTGGAATTGTTGGTGCTGGAAATCGGGCCGCTCACGCCCAGACCGATTTTTTCACCGGACTGATCGTTAACACCGTAGATATTAATCTTCTTCAACATTTCGGAAGACTGCTGCACCTTGTCTTCAAGCGTCTGCTCAACGCTCGGATCAATGCTGAACGCCTTTGTTACGTGGGATTTGTTGATGTGATTCAGTTCAGCTTGTCGCTCAAGATACGCATCAAACAATTCACGGGTAGAATTACGCATAGTTATTTTTCCTGTACTGTTCCTTCGTTACTGACGGCGATCAGCAGTCAGCAAGCTGGGCGTTAGATTTTTCAGTTGCCCCGGTCGCTTCCGGGCGGCGGTATTTGCTGGCGTCCTGGGTAGAAAGCTGCGCTTTCATCTCGTCGAACTCAGAGCGCAACTTCTCCACCGCTTCGGCGGTCTGCTTGTTCTTAAGCTGCCCTGCGCTCAGTTTTTCCACTTTGTCCAGCAATTCACCCTGGCTTTCCGCTACCAGTTCAACCGCCTGGCGAATATCGCCATTTTCACGATCGAAGTGCTGGCGGGTTCCGGTCAGCATTTCCTTGATACGGGAAAAGAAATTCTTCCCGGTGTCGGACGCTGGCGGCTCTTCCTGCGCAAATTCGAGGGATGATTCAAGGGTTTCAGTGAAGAAGCATTCAGGTGCGTAGTGACGCGCGGCCAGTGGGTTGGCGCTGGCGTTCTGGGTGCAAAACTTCATCATTTCGGTGCCCAGGCTCGCCGGGTTATCGGTGCAGGCCAGCCCCATAAGGTAGGCTTTGCCGGTGTCGGCAAAGGACGGATGCACCTCAATGCTATGGTAGATTTTCTGGCGTTTGCCTTTCAGTTCTACCAGTTCGTCCGTGGCGTCCACCTTCACCAGAAGCGCCAGTTTGCCCTTTAACGGGCCCTCGGCAATCTCTTCGGCTTTGGCTTCAACCACGTCACCATACGCGCGGAAATCGCTTGTCGGCGACCAGCCTAAAATGTGCTCCAGATTGACGCGGGCACCATAGACCTGGGGATCGTACTGTTCGGCCATTTCGGTGATGTGCTGACGTTCCAGTACTCGGCCGTCACAGGTTGCGCCCTCTACTGCGGCGCGGAAAAAATTTGTCATTGGCATGGTGACAAAGCTCCGGGTTGGTAAGCGATTGATATTAACCAGTGCCCCAATCATTCCCTTTGCAGCCGGAAGGCGCAAAGCCTTCACTTTGTCGGACTCAGGCGACAACCAGCGGCGATATTGTTGCGCGCGCGAGCGCGATAGCCTGTTGCCATGAATACAGCCGAAGACCTCAGCACAAAAGCCAAAAGCCTCTACTGGCAGGCGTTTAGCATCACTCAGATTTCTAAGGAAATCGGGGTGAGCATTAACACGATCTACAGTTGGCGCCGCCGCTATGAATGGGATAAAGCCACCCCCATGCAGCGGGTGCAGGATCGCACGCACGTTCGTTACCTGCGCCTGGTGGAAAAGGACGACAAAACCCCGAAGGACTTCAAAGAAATTGACCTGCTGGCGCGCCAGCTTGACCGCTTTGAACGGCATGAGCGACGCGACCAGGAGAAAGAGAAGAAGGCGAAGACCCCGAAAAACCATTTCACCGAAGAACAGATAACCCAGCTTCGCGCCCTGGTCTTTGATTCGCTATACGAGCATCAAAAACGCTGGTTCAAACAGTGGAACCGGCGTAACCGCTTTATCCTCAAATCGCGCCAGATTGGTGCCACCTGGTACTTTGCCCGCGAAGCGCTGTTGCGTGCGCTGGAAACCGGAAATAACCAGATATTCCTGTCAGCCAGTCGCGCCCAGGCGTTCCAGTTCAAGCGGTTCATTCAGAAGCTGGCAAGGGAAATAGGAGTAGAACTTAAGGGCGGTGATGCCATTGAGTTAAGCAACGGTGCGATCCTGTATTTTCTCGGCACCTCCGCCGCGACGGCCCAGAGCTACACCGGCGATCTGTACCTTGATGAAGCCTTCTGGATCAGTAATTTCATCAAACTGCGCTCAGTGGCCGCAGGCATGGCGACACAAAAAGGACTGCGCCGCACCTACTTTTCGACGCCTTCCAGTGAAGAACATGAAGCCTATCCTTTCTGGACTGGCGATCAGTTCAATAAAAACCGCCGCCGCTCCGATCGGGTGGATATCGACACCAGTTATAAGGCACTGAAAAACGGCAAGCTATGCGGGGATAACATCTGGCGCCAGATAGTCACGCTGGAAGACTCCGTGAAGCTCGGCTTCGATCTGGTTGATACCGATGAAATCCGTAACGAGAACTCCCCCGATGAATACGCCAACCTGTACGGCTGCATGTTCGTTAAAGCCGGGGAACGCGCCTTCGACTACAACGCAATTCTGGGCTGCGGCGTTGATGGCTACATGCCGGACGCGTGGCCGGACTGGAACCCGTTTGCACCCCGTCCGCTGGGTAATCGCCCTGTCTGGGTAAGCTATGACCCCAACGGCAGCAGCGGCAAAGGCGACAGCGCCGGGCTGGTTGTGCTGGCCCCGCCAGCCGTGCCGGGTGGTAAGTTCCGCGCGGTAGAACGCCACCAGTTACGCGGCATGGAGTACGAAGAGCAGGCCAAATTTATTAAAGAGATCACCACCCGCTACAACGTGCAGCACATTGCTATCGACGGCACAGGGATCGGCGATGCGGTTTATCAACTGGTGATCAAGTTCTTCCCGCAGGCGGTTAAATACAACTATTCACCGGTTCTTAAGCGGTCGATGGTGCTCAAAATGTTGATGGTCATTCGTGCCGGGCGCTTTGAGTTCGACGCCGGAATGATGGATCTCGCACAGTCGTTTATGACCGTGCGTAAAGTCACCGCAGGCGGCGTTATTACCTACCAGTCCGATCGGGCCCGTGGCAGCAATCACGGCGATCTGGCATGGGCAACTATGCAGGGCATTTACAACGAACCGATCGGCGCGGAAGTGACCGGCGATAACGGCAGTTTTGTGGAGGAGTTTTAATTGAGCGGCAAAAAGAAATTCAGGGCGCCAACTGCTGCGCCAGCCAGCACGGCCAGCAACGCAGCCACCCCGCTGGAAAGCGTGGAATCTTTCAGCTTTGGCGACCCGATCGCAGTCAACGATCGCGCGTCTCTTATGGAGTGCCTCGAATGCCATAACAATGGCCGCTGGTATGAACCACCGATCAGCCCCTACGGGCTGGCGCGCATGTTCGACGTTGCCGCCTATCACCAGTCACCGCTGATATTTAAACGCAATGTTATCGCCAGTTGCTACATACCGCACCCGCTGTTGACCCGGCAGGAGTTCACCGCCTGGGTGCAGGATTATTTAATTTTCGGTAACTGTTACATGGAATGCCGCCGCAACCGACTCGGCCAGCCGATCGAGCTGCGGCACAGCCAGGCAAAATATACGCGGCGCGGCATAGACCCGGCGCAATTCTGGTTTGTTCCGCGCTACGTTGACGATCACGCGTTCGAACCTGGCAGCGTCTGCCAGATCAAGAACCCCAGCCCGCACCAGGAGATCTACGGCGCGCCGGAATATCTGGCCGCGCTACAAAGCGCCATGCTGAACGGTGAAGCAACGGTATTTCGCCGCAACTACT
Organism: Citrobacter sp. Ca225; assembly: GCF_030337175.1. Classification (NCBI taxonomy): domain Bacteria; kingdom Pseudomonadati; phylum Pseudomonadota; class Gammaproteobacteria; order Enterobacterales; family Enterobacteriaceae; genus Citrobacter; species Citrobacter sp. Ca225. The sequence continues at coordinate 98,994 of NZ_JAOWCD010000057.1, forward strand.
ACATTAACGGCAGTCATGCGGGGGTGATCGTCTACCTCACTGACCCGGTAGCGAATAATAACGATGTGGAAAAGCTTAAGAAGTCGCTGAAAGATGCACGCGGCAACGGTGCCTTTAAAAACCTGTTTGTCTACGCGGCGGGCGGGAAAAAAGACGGCCTGCAAATTATGCCGTTCAGCCAGGTGGCGGCGAAGGATGAGTTTACCGGTATCAAAGACGCCACCCGCGACGACCTGCTAGCCGCGCACCGCGTGCCGCCCGTTCTGATGGGGGTAATGCCTAATAACTCCGGTGGCTTCGGCGACGTAGAGAAAGCGGCGAAGGTGTTTTCCATCAACGAACTGGCCCCGATACAAGAAAGCCTGAAAGAGTTAAACGACTGGCTGGGGATCGACGTGGTGCGCTTCACCCCTTACGCACTATTGCAGGCAGCGATCTGACGCCAACCCGGACACACCCACCACCACCGTGGAACGGCCAGCACGGCCGCAACTGACCACACCGCACGTAAGCCCCTCAGCAGCCCCTGGCAGGGGCTTTTCTTTTGCCTCAAACCACCACGACGAACCGAAAACGACGCAGCAGCGAGGCGCAGCGGCGCGAAAATCGGCGCAGATAATACCGACCCTATCCCACCCCTCAGCGCGCGCTCATTCCCCCGCCTCGCCCGCACGCAGAAACCCCGCTTTTTTGTGCAAATGTGCAGACCACCGGAAGGCCCGCCCCGTCTGGTCTGCACTGACAATACGAATGCCGAAATTTTTGTGCATTTACGTGCAATTTTTTGCATTGTTTTTGATGCAATAAAAAAGGGCTTTGTTAGCCCTTAATTTTTTATCTTCCCCACTCCCGATCAGGAAGTCGATCTTTGAAGGCAAGGTAATCGTAAAACTCACGAGTATGGGAAAAAATACATTCGCACATTGCAGCGCCTGCGTTTGAAAGAGCCAATTTCAACATGCCGTCAGGTTTTGGATTACTCACCAAATTTTCATAAACTTGAGCCTGATCTGTACCGTGGACACATAGCAAAAGTGACGACTCAAATGTAACAACGGCATCCAATAAGCGCTGATGCACTACGGCAAGGGCTGGTTGGTTTGCAACAATTGCATTCAAACAGCGGCGATCACCTGTCATGAAGATGGCTTCCGGGTTCTCTATGCACGATGCAAGCAATAGCTGTTCGCCTACATCAATTCCGGGCACACTCCCCAAAAGCTCAATAAGCTGTGAGTCCTGAACTTCTGGGATATCCTGCACAGATTCGATGAAGGCACCCACCTGCTCGTAAACAACCTGACTACCACACTTCCTGATTGCTTTATCAGGATTTTTTGGCAGAAGCTGAAAACGAGCAGCAGGGTTAATGAAGATCTGTTCGGGGGGTTGATTAAAAACCACTGGCAGTTGTGATAACAGATTGCACTGGGCCAGCTTCAAAATGACATCATTGTCAGAAAGAACAATCACTTATTATTCCCCGATTAGATTTTCTAAAACCTTAAGATCATCTTCGTGAATATTTTCTAAATCCATCCCGCTTTTCATCATGGCCCTCACAAAATCCTGATCTGAGTCTTCACCAGCGCAGAGTGATTTAACAGCGTTAACAGCAACGCCCCAGCAGTTCTGCGCGAAACCATAATTTAAAGCGATGTGAGTTGGGTCAATGTGATTATCACTTCCAAACTTTTGAGCCGCGCGAGCCAAGCCTGGCCCATTCAACCTGCCAGCGGTAGGAACGATACGTAAAGACTTCTGCCCCGAAATGACCTGGAAGGCGAACTCGTTGGCTTCTTTCTCTACGTTGTCCGTCGAAGCATTCTCAATTTTTGCATCAATATGGCACTGCCCGTTTTCTGCGTTCAGATGCCCTCTGGCGATATGGCCTAACTCATGCGCGAGATCAAACAGCATATAGCCGTATTTCTGAGGCTGAGTAAGAACAATCACCGGGCGCCCGTGACTCATTAGTGCCAGCCCGGCCATTTTTTTGGCAGCTTGAGGGAAGCATTTTAGATAAACAACAGGAATGCCAATCGAATGACAGTATGTTACTAGGCTATCTAGCGACACCCATGATTCCTTAGTAAGAATCTGGGTTCGTATCGCCAAAGGATCCAGCACTGCACTGGCATCGTAAGGGACTTTGAAATTAGACGCGACAATACCGGCCGCAGTATAGGCAACAGCAGTAGCGATATCTAAATCGTTCTCGGCTACATTTTGGCGATGTTTATATTTATGGTTTCCACCAAAGTTAAAGCATACCCCTTCGCTACCATCTTTCAGGCTATCCGGGAGAATGCTAAACATACGCGCAAGGTGCAGGCACGCATACTGGCGCCCTGATGGGGTGTCAGCAAGCTTCTCATCCCACCAGTCAGGCAACAACCTGCGGATGTAAGAGAGATTAAACCCGGCCCGGCCGAATTTAGAATATATCTGACTCATCTGATTATGGTTCGTCATAAGAGCCTCCTAACTGCGTGTGTAAGCGAAATGCCATTTATTATTAGCTTAGTTATGACACAAAAGCGCGCACACTATAAGCAGAAAACGGCGAAAGTCATAACTATTTCGGTTGTGCGGAAAATGGGTAATTGCTTCTTAGAGCGGCTTATATCGGCTTAGTTCCGCGAAAATGCTGCTTTCATCCTGTTCACAAGATCGCTTGTTTTTTGCTTCGCCGCCATCACTTGCGACGGCAGCTTATCCAGCCCCGACGCGGCGCGGTTGCACGATACCAGCCGCCCGTCCTGCACGGTCATAACAAGATCGCCGCACGCCACTGACGCACCGGCCATGATCGATCTGACCATTCCGGCGCTGGCATCAATCCCACGTAGCGCCAGCAGTTCACTGATCTGCTGCTCTTTCACGGATAGCCCGGCCCCGCCTTCCCGTTCCGGTGGCTGCGTTTTCCGCTTGGCGCGTACATCGTCACTTAACCGCTGCGCCAGTTCCCGCTTTTCTTGCCGTGAAAGAGCATCAAAATTCACCGTCTCGCCCACTTCGTGATCGGCATGTTCAACACCGTCAGCACCTGCCGCGGGATCCCGCGTACAGTTATTGACAGAACTCCGAGGGGCGGCGCTGCCGCCTGAAAAACCAACGTCAACGGCCACACCGTCAGCGCTCTGGCGCTTCGGCACGATTTTGTATTGAGTGGTGCGGGTGAAGATCAAAGAGTCATTGCCCGTAATCGGGCAGTAAATACCAGTGATTCGCTGGACGTTATCACCGTAGGCGTTGCCGTTTTCAGTGGTTTCATAGTTCAGACGGATGCGCAGCTTATCGCGCTCAACCAACGGGCCACCCTGGGCTAATACGTAGTTATCCCATTCGCCACCGTTAGCGGCCTGCCGGGCGGTTTCCAGTTCAGGGTGTAACACCAGTTCGCGATCGCCCAGGCGGCGAAGTTCCCGATATACCGTGACCGGCGCACCGCCGATCTGCTGAAACTGGCGAATAGCCCAGCGCGATGCCCACGCACTAACGCGGAGTGACATTTCTTTCAGGTCTTCCCCGGTTTCGTCGTCCTTCTCACCATCCAGCGCGAAGCCGTCGATATTCTTCGAAATGTATTTCGCTATGTAGCCGGTTGCGCTGCCGTGGGCATCGTCGATCGGCACAACCTGAAAGCGGTTTTCCTGCGCTCCCGGTTCGTTGCCGTCTTCTTTCAGGGCATATTTACAGAAGATTTCGCGCGCCTGCTCGACGCATTCCGGGCGCATAAAAAGAAGTAAATGCCAGTGGGGCGTTGCATCGTGGTGCGGTTCGACCACGCGGAAACCAAAGACGCGGATCCCTTTTCTCTTCCAAGCTGCGCGGGTTCTCGCCCAGACTTTGCAAAGATATTGCTGCGTCTCGCGCGGCGACGCGCCACAGTATTTATTATTGCGGCGCCCGTTATGCTGCATGGAGTGGTAACGGGAAGGTGCTGTCAGCGTGTAGAAATCACCGGCCAACCCTTCCAGCTTCGCCAGATCTTCAAAGCCGCGCATTCTCGTCATGAGTTCGCGGCGACGGTTGGCCGGATTGGCAACACTGCCGGCGACTTTATCGATCAGTGAAATGCGCTCGCCCGTGTCCTGGTCTTCCAGTTCCATAGCCTTGAGGTATTCACGGTTAGCCTTTTTCTGGGCCAGCCATTCCGTAAGGCACGGGGCGCTACTGTATGGGGAAGATTTTTTCTGGACGTATCCCGCTGCGATCATCAAATGCTCACGCCACCGGGCATGGATACGGCGCAGGCGGTTTAACCACCACTGCGGTGACTCAAGACGGAGAACCGCGCGTAACGCGTCCTCCGCTTCAAGTTCTTCATTGCAATATGCTGTCCAACCTGGGATCGGCGTTTTCAGATGCACCGCCAGCGACGCAATACGGCCATAGCCAGAAAGCGCCGCGAACTCAGGATCGCCGGTGCGCGCCAACTGGTGATCGGACTCGCGTATAAACTCGCTCGTAAAGATATCGGCAAGCGTATAAGCCAGTCTTTTTAACTCTTTTTTCCCTGCCCAAAGCATACGGAAAAGCTGATCGCGGATTGGTAGCAGAATGCCGGGCATCACAGTGTCAGGCTGGTAAACACTGTTGACGCTATCAATACGCGTTAATACGTGGCGCTCAAAGGTATTAACCAGCCAGAGATCTGCCGCTTTACGGTCTTTCGCGTCCAGCGCATCCAGCTTCGCGGCAAAGTGACGGCGGATATACTGCGGAAGAGAAGCCAGACGGCGACGCAGCAGCTTACTGCGTTCCGGCTTTTCGTCTTCCGCTACCAGTTCACTGAACGCAATATGCTTACGCGTGCCGTCCGGCGTGAGATAGTCGAAACCATCCAGCCCCGGCGCTACATCAACGCCAATCGGCTGGTATGGTTTGTTCCCGCCATAAGCGTAAGGGATAGCATTGTCAGCGCTACCCGGATACGGTGGAGGTGGAGAGGGCGCGCGACGGCCACGGGTTACGGCGGTCATTACGCCCCCGTGAACCGATCGATCGTCTGGTGCTGGATCTTCAACCCCAGCTTTTGAGCTAACGCGTATTCTGCTCTTGCCCCGGCAGACTGCTGCCAGCCATCCAGCAAGAAGATCTCGTCAGCACAACGCAACATGGCGAAGCAAATATCCATGTATTCCGCCTGCTCTAATCCATCCGGCAAAATCGCCGGATTAAGGGCAACGTTTCCGCGTCGCACTACGTGCCCGGCTGCACGGTTAAATGCCTGCCGATTGAATCCAGGCAAACCGCTCATCGGGCCAGCGATATAAATTTTTGCCATTAAAAAGCCTCCAGATCGTCAAACGTGCCCGCCGCAACCATCGCGTTGTAAGTCGCATCACCCATCACGGCGCCACAATCAGGGCAACCGCCGCCGTAACGCCCGCAGCAGTCGCAGACAGGCAGCACGCCGATCACTTCTTTGGCCTTCTGTCGGTTGTCTTTGTCAGTGCTGACGGAACGTTGCACGCTGATTTCGTGCATCTTGAAGGGCTGATAAATCGCGCGGGTGGCTTCGGTGTCGCTGTTGGAAATGACGACCTTCACGCCATGCTTACGGTTAACTTCCAGCAGTGCCTGGACTAACTGGCGGTGGTTGTCTTCCGTGAATGGTTCGGTGTGGTATTGGGTAAAATCGGCTGTTTTGCTTTCAGGCAGGTAAGGCGGATCGCAGTAAACGAGAACATCGCCACCCGTGACGACCTGTAGAGAACGCTGGAACGGCGCGCAAAGAAATATTGCCTTTGTATCGTTGGCCTTTTCGGCAAACAGGCGGATTTCATTTTCTGGAAAGTAGACGCTCTTATACTTGCCAAACGGCACGTTAAAGCCGGTCTTCCGGCTGTATCGGCATAAGCCGTTATAACCGTGGCGATTCAGATACAGGAATTGAGCAGCGCGCATAATGCACGCCATTTCAGCGCCATAACGCAACCCACCGCTTTTTACCGTACCCACCTGCTTATTGAACGCGGCGCGGACTTCGTTGTATCCCTGCGGGCTGTTCTTACTGTTGAACAGTTCGCGGGCCGCATCGATCACTAAGTCCGGGTAACGGGTGACTTCCCGATACAGGTTAATAAGATCCGGGTTGATATCAGCCAGCACATAGCGGCGGTATTCAGTCGCCAGAAATACCGACGCGCCGCCTACGAACGGTTCGATCAGGCAGTCGGCTGTAGGAAGGTGTGGCAGCAGGTCAGGAAGGACACGGGTTTTACCCCCTGCCCATTTGATGAACGGGCGGATCATTTTATAGGACTCCGTAAGGGGAAGATGGAACAGCCGGACGCTGCAACGCCGTGGTAAGGCGCTGGCGCATGTCGTCGATAAAGCAGGAAACAGAGGGATCGTCAGAAGAAAGGGTTAACTCACCATCGCGGCGGGTTTTAATCGTCAGCCCTTCACGCTCAACAGCAGGTAAGAGAACGTGCAGGATGAAGTTATATTGATCGCGTTTAGTCATGATTCGAAGCCTCAGAAATTGCCGGGTTTCCCCGGCAATCTGTTACTGGTGATCCGCTGATTGGTTAGCTGACTTGAGGGCAGGCCAGACAAGGAGAAGAAGAGCGCCAACGAAGAAGGCGTCGCCAATCACCGAAAGCAGGTAGCTGGTGAAATCCACTGCTACGACCATGAAGGCCAACAGCAGGGCCAGCGCCGGACGTAGTGAATCCAGCACGCGCAGCATCAGAGATAATCCTCAACACGCAGCCCCAGACGGCGCCCGACCTCTTCCAGCACCTTCTGTTCTTCTGGTTCGATCTGGCCGTCCGCTTCGGCGATAGTCAGCATGTTGACGAAGACTTCTTCGGCTTCTTTCGGATCGTTTTTGATGTCGTCGATTTCGCGCAAAATGTTCATGCGGCCAACGCGGAAGCCAGCTTCAAGCTGTTCCGTATAGCGGTTGATGGTGGATGTAATTTCATTGCCGAAATGCGCAAGGCGCGGGTTAGAGCGGATAAGCTGATCCAGCTTGCTGGTTTCTTCTTTTTCGATCTCGCCATCGGCGGCAGATACCAAAAGACAACCGCCGACAATAGCTTCCATAAGATCGCGATTTTCCACTTTCTTAAGTTCAACTTTTGCCGCTGCTACTTTTTTTCCAAACAGTTTATTAAACATGCTATTTATCCTTTTTAGGATGAGTGAAAGCGCCATCACTTAATTAAGTAACGTCAGTGAAGACTGTTTTTTAATTACTATTTAACTGGCGTTGTTAGCCGATTAAATCTCTCAAAGAATTAACAAGGTTAAAAAGCAATCCTTTGTTTATCTTCTTCGTATAAACAAAGGGCTTACTCATTCCCTTAATAAATTGAACCTTGCTAGGCTCAGGTTTAAAGAATTGCCCGTCTGGTGTTTCCAGCCAGCCGCGTGAGTTTTTGAAGTGTGTAACCTGGCACCCGTGCTTAAGCAGGCTTGCCAGTGATGGGCCTTCATCGTGCATTACTGCCCCCTTGCTTATACATCTGATCAACCGTGCGCATGGCTTCCGCTAAAGCAAAGTCACGCCCGTAATAATCGCCATTGCTGGAAATACGATAAGAGTGCTTAAACGTAAATGGATTACGCGGGCACTTTTGAATCGTGAAGCCACGATATAAATATGAGTGACGACTTAACTGTATTAATTGCACAGCCACAAAATCCCCCTCACATTCCCAATTTAAGCAATTCACCATCAACATGGCGGGCCACGTCTTTGGTTATTTTCTTAATCAGCTTTTTATCCCTGATCATAAATTCGCCGCTATTGGTGCGAATCATGAAGCCCGTTTGCATATCTTTTAAATGGGTGTCCAGAATGTCGTTGCATTCACGCACCCGGTTTTCGTGGTTGGCTGTTTTCTGGCTCATCGCGATAACCTCAAAGACCGATCCACAGCAACCAAGCGTCGCGCTGCTCTCTCGGACGGTTGTAGTAGGCGTCACGCATTGCACGATTGAACTCAGGAATATAGATCCAGTTCTCAGCACGGGCGCCCAGGCTTTCCGGGTTCTTCCACGGGATGATCGGCAACTTACCATCATCAATCATGCTCTTAACCGTGGCGGGCTTCTTACCGATTAACTCGGCAAATTTAGGGTATGGAACCGCGTCAACGGCGTGACGCACTTCAATGAACCCCTCCAACTCTTTCTCTGTCATGTGTCATAATCCCCAACGGCGCTAGGCGCTTATTTCGGCTTGTAACTGCTTATATTGGCGGTTGCTCATGGTAGAGATTACCACCCTTAAGGAGAATGTTATGGTAGAGATCCCTACCCCGTCAAGCGGCGTGGGTGAAAAAATCAGAGCTATCAGGGATGCGGAGGGGTTAACAAGGCAGCAATTCTTTGAATTAACAGGAATACCTGCTGGCACGCAGAAGTATTACGAGACAGGAAGAGTGGAGAGTATTGGTAGCGATATCTTGCTTAAGATCACTCAGCATTCACGTTTCGCAAAATACACGCTCTGGCTTATGACAGATAAGACCGCCCCTCAAGCTGGTCAAATCGCACCGGCCCTCGCACACATTGGGCCAGAGTCAACTGGATCAGACCGCTCCGAGAAACAAACTGGTTAACTGTTTATAAACATTACATTTTCACTATCTGTTATCAGGATGGGGAAATAAACGCCGGAGGGCTTTCTTATGTCGATTAAGAAGCTCGAAGGTGGTCAATATGAAGTGGACGTATGGCCGCGCGGACGTAACGGAAAACGTATCCGCAGGCGATTTGAGAAGAAACAAGAGGCAGTTCTTTTTGAGCGTTATGTATTAGCCAACGCCGACAAAAAAGAATGGCTGGGCGCGAGCGTTGACCGCCGCACCTTAAGTGAGTTGTTAGATACCTGGTGGCTGCTGTATGGACAGACTCAGGAAAATGGCGAGATTGAAAAGCGGCACCTGAATAAAACAATCAGGGCGCTGGGTGATCCAGCCGTTAACCGACTGAACAAACGAATGATTGCACAGCACCGAAGCCAACGGCTGGAAGACGGTATCAGCGCAGCAACGATCAACCGGGATATTTACCGTTTGTCCGGGATGTTCAGCACGTTGATAAAGCTGGAAGAGTTCAGAAAGGAAAACCCCTGCAAGGGTCTGGAACCACTGAAAGAAGCGCTGCCAGCTATGACCTATCTCGCCAAATCAGAGATCAGCAGATTGCTGGATACTCTGACCGGCGATGATCGACGCGTAGCACTGCTATGCCTCAGCACTGGCGCTCGTTGGGGTGAAGGCAGCACACTGCGAGGTGAGCAGGTTAACCACGGGCGCGTAACGTTCCTTAAGACCAAAAACGGGAAAAAGCGTACGGTTCCGATTTCGGAAGAACTGGAAAAAGAGATCAAGACCAGCGACACCGGGCCACTGTTCAAAGTTGACTATGAAAACTTCTGCGAACAGCTCAGACAGGTTAAGCCCGATTTACCACGCGGGCAGGCCACGCACGTGCTTCGGCATACGTTCGCAAGCTGGTTCATGATGAACGGTGGGAACATTATTGCGTTACAGCAAATTCTTGGGCACGCCAGCATACAACAGACGATGGTTTATGCTCACCTAGCACCTGATTACCTGCAACACGCAGTAACGTTAAACCCTCTCGGCGGTGGTCTGGCGGTGTGACAATGTTGTCTACATCTTGTCTACACCCGTAACGCTATATCCTTCTTGTAACTGCTTATGGCTGTTGAAAGGAGGATTGATTTATAAGGGATTTTTTCTAAGTACCTGATAAAAAAAACCCCCACATCATGTGGGGGAAGACAGGGATGGTGTCTATGGCAAGGAAAACAGGGTTTACTACTGGGAACGTGAGTTGCTACTACTCAATAACTTCAACGAAGAACTTTTTTGCCAGTGCGTCACGTCGCGCAATTGCTCCATTCTTTGTTGGTGCTTCTCGTTTAAAACCGCTTGCTGCTCGGGGGTAAGCAGGCGATACATCTGGTTGCGAACGCGGGCCATTTCGACCTGTCTGGCAACCTGTGCCTGCGCCATTTTTTCTGCCTGAGCGCGTACAGCGGTTTCATCAAAATTTTCTGCAGTAATAAGACGATGCATCGTCTCCATTTCGCTAACATTAACAGGCGGCTGCTCATGGCGGGCCTGTTGCATCAGATCTCTCATCTGTTGACGTTGATGTTCGGTTAAACTTATGCCGTCAAACATATGGCTCTGTACAGTGCGCGGCGCAGAGGATTCTCCCGGGTGCCAGTTATCGCCTGTAACGACTTCAGCTGCATGGCTAACCGTACTGAGTGCCAGCGTTGAGGCCATGACGGCAGCGGTAACTTTGCGCATCATTTGCTCCCAAAATCTTTTCTGTCGCGATTCAACGAGAGACAGTTTACGATTCGGGCTGCAAACATGCGTCAGGGGGTGTAAAACAACGTAAAGTCATGGATTAGCGACGCCTGATGACGTAATTTCTGCCTCGGAGGTACTTAAACAATGAATAAAATCCTGTTAGTTGATGATGACCGAGAGCTGACTTCCCTGTTAAAGGAGCTGCTCGAAATGGAAGGCTTCAATGTGCTGGTTGCCCATGACGGGGAGCAGGCGCTTGAGCTTCTGGACGACAGCATTGATTTACTTTTGCTTGATGTGATGATGCCGAAGAAAAACGGTATCGATACGTTGAAAGCGCTTCGCCAGACACACCAGACGCCCGTAATTATGCTGACCGCCCGCGGCAGCGAACTGGATCGTGTACTCGGCCTTGAGCTGGGTGCAGATGACTATTTGCCGAAACCGTTTAACGATCGTGAACTGGTCGCCCGTATCCGCGCGATCCTGCGTCGTTCGCACTGGAGCGAGCAGCAGCAGAGCAGCGATAACGGCTCGCCGACGCTGGAAGTGGATGCCCTTAGCCTTAACCCGGGCCGCCAGGAAGCCAGCTTTGATGGTCAGACGCTGGAGTTAACTGGTACCGAATTCACCCTGCTCTATCTGCTGGCGCAGCATCTCGGCCAGGTGGTATCGCGTGAACATTTGAGCCAGGAAGTGCTGGGTAAACGCCTGACGCCTTTCGACCGTGCCATCGACATGCATATCTCCAACCTGCGGCGCAAACTGCCGGAGCGGAAAGACGGGCATCCGTGGTTTAAAACTCTGCGTGGTCGCGGCTATCTGATGGTTTCCGCTTCATGATAGGGAGCTTAACCGCGCGCATCTTTGCCATCTTCTGGTTGACGCTGGCACTGGTGTTGATGTTGGTACTGATGTTACCCAAGCTCGACTCACGCCAGATGACCGAGCTACTGGACAGCGAACAGCGCCAGGGGTTAATGATTGAGCAACACGTAGAAGCTGAACTCGCGAACGATCCACCCAATGATTTGATGTGGTGGCGTCGCCTGTTCCGTGCGATTGACAAGTGGGCGCCGCCAGGACAGCGGTTATTGCTTGTGACTACAGAAGGACGCGTGATCGGCGCTGAACGCAGCGAAATGCAGATCATTCGTAACTTTATTGGTCAGGCGGATAACGCCGATCATCCGCAGAAGAAAAAGTACGGTCGCGTTGAAATGGTGGGGCCCTTCTCCGTCAGAGACGGGGAAGATAACTACCAGCTTTACCTGATTCGACCAGCCAGCAGTTCCCAATCCGATTTTATCAACCTGCTGTTTGACCGCCCGCTGTTGTTGCTGATTGTCACGATGTTAGTCAGTTCTCCGCTGTTGTTATGGCTGGCGTGGAGCCTGGCAAAACCGGCACGTAAGTTGAAAAACGCGGCGGATGAGGTGGCTCAGGGTAACCTGCGTCAGCATCCGGAACTGGAAGCCGGTCCGCAGGAATTTCTTGCCGCAGGCGCCAGCTTTAACCAGATGGTGACCGCGCTGGAGCGGATGATGACCACGCAACAGCGTCTGTTGTCTGATATCTCACACGAACTGAGAACCCCGCTCACCCGTTTGCAACTGGGGACCGCGCTGTTGCGTCGTCGCAGCGGCGAAAGTAAGGAGCTGGAGCGTATTGAGACGGAAGCGCAGCGTCTGGACAGCATGATCAACGATCTGCTGGTCATGTCGCGCAATCAGCAGAAAAATGCGCTGGTCAGCGAAACGATGAAAGCCAATCATTTGTGGGGTGAGGTGCTGGATAATGCCGCCTTTGAAGCCGAACAGATGGGCAAATCGCTTACGGTGAATTTCCCGCCGGGACCGTGGCCGCTGTACGGAAACCCGAACGCGCTGGAAAGTGCGCTGGAAAACATCGTCCGTAATGCCCTGCGCTATTCACACTCGAAGATTGAAGTCGGCTTCGCAGTGGATAAAGACGGAATTACGATCACGGTGGATGATGATGGTCCTGGCGTCAGCCCGGAAGACCGTGAGCAGATTTTCCGCCCGTTCTATCGCACCGATGAAGCACGCGATCGCGAATCCGGCGGCACCGGTCTGGGTCTGGCAATTGTAGAAACCGCCATTCAGCAGCATCGCGGCTGGGTGAAAGCCGAAGACAGCCCGCTGGGCGGTTTACGGCTGGTGATTTGGTTGCCGTTGTATAAACGTTCGTAACGGTATTGTGCCGGATAGTGGCGTAAACGCCTTATCCGGCCGACAAATCTCCACGAACGGTAGGTCGGATAAGCGTTGCGCCATCAGGCATTTTTTCCGTTGCCGGATAGCAGCGCTTATTTGCCCCACAAACGCCGGGATTGATCTTCGATTTTGCCGCTTAAACGGCGCTTTTGCATCGTTCGCGTCCAGCTCTTCGACAGCCCCGCCGCTGACAGTAAACGATGGTGCTGTTCATCATCAAAAGGCATATGCCAGGCTATGGCGATCGCCTCCTGTACGCTGACGTCGCTTACGCGGGAAACCAGCTCCAGTGGCGCATCGGCTGACACCATGCCTGGCGCAATCACACTACACAGCCAGCCCGTTTTGCCGCAGTTCTGCATCAGGCTCGCCATATCGCTAATACCAAAGTGGAAATTAAGCTTAAAGCACGGTGAGCGCGGCTGTGTGACCTGAATCAGCGCTTCGCCCCAACGGAAAATATCGCCAATATAGACATTGTGTTCCGTCAGGCCATCGGTAGAGAGGTTCTCACCAAACGCCGGGGCCACGAATTGATCCGCCTGATCGGGGAACTCCCGCGCCCAGTACAGATAATGTTCGCGCGGATAATGGCACAGCGCACGATCGGGCCCGCCGTGGATTTTCGTTTCTGCCTGTTCATCACCTTCCAGACCCAGTTCCGTCAGCATCAGTTCGCCATCGACCTGAATTTTGCCAATTGCACTGGGGCGGCTTCCCGCGTAGTCCTGAATCTTGCCGCTGAACACGTCTACTGGATATCGCATCTGGCCCTCTCCCTGATCAATTTGCCTTATTTAACCACAATTATTTTACCTCAACCGCGCAAAATGAGAGCAAGGTTCACACGACGCGCAAATATCCATGCTATCAATGGAAGTGATTTTGAAACGGCATTTCATAATAAGGAGTCAACAACGTGACAGGTCAAACGCAGTTTGCTGGCGTCTGGTGCCCCTCCATTACGCCAATGGATCAGGATGGTAATATCGATCTCAACGGTCTGAGCCAACACCTTCAACGCCTCACTGACGCAAAAATCGACGTGATTTTGCTGATGGGCAGTATCGGAGAGTTCGCTTCCTTCACCCTTGACGAACGCCTGCTGTTGATTCGCGAGGCGCGCGGCATGAGCCCATTGAAGATGGTAGCTAACGTCTCCTCCACCTGCATCCACGATGTCTTGCGGATGGCGCAGGAAGCGTATCGCACAGGCTACGATGCAGTGATGGTTCTGCCACCCTATTACTACGGTCAAACGCCGAAGCAACTGCTGAGCTACTTCCGCCAGTTGGGGCAAAAGCTCAGCGGGAAATGGTTTGCCTACAACTTCCCGCCGCGCACCGGCAGCGACTTAACGCCGGATCTGGTTGCCCAGCTTGCCAGCGAGTTCCCGAACTTTGCCGGGATCAAAGATACCGTTGACTGTCAGTCGCATACCCGCAGGATGATCGAGGCAACGCAGGCCGTGCGTAACGACTTTGCCGTCCTTTCAGGCTATGACGAGTACTTTATTCCTAATCTGCTGGCTGGCGGCGCGGGGATTATCTCTGGGCTCAACAATGTGATGCCGGAGCTGTTTGTCAGCGCGCGTGAGGCGTTCAAGGCCGGTGACCTGGCGGCCCTTCGCGACATTCAGCAGAAAATTGGCGTATACATGTCGATTTATGCCATCGGCGAAGATTTCGTCACCACCATCAAGACGGTGGTATCGCGCAAGTTTGGCTATTGCACAGGGGTTTCACGCAATGCGGGCGGCGAGTTGAACGAACACGATTGCCGGACGATTGATGAGGTGTTTGGTCGTTAATAGACAAGGCCCGGTGAGATTCACCAGGCCTTTTTATGACGCAAAAACAAGCCGGATAAGCGTAGCGCCATTCGGCATTATTGTATTATTTCACTGCATGCTGGATGTCGACTGCCGCCACTTTTGCTTTGACCTTCTTCGACCAGATGGAGGTGATAATCGGCACCAGGATTGATGTCACAATCACCGAGGTGGCGACCAGCGAAGTTGCAGCCGGTGCCATCGGTTTAAACGCGGGCACCATTTCTGCGATCAGTACCGGCGTCGCCACTGCAGCCCCTGCTGAGCTGGACGCCGCAATCCCTGCTGTACCGTCGCCACCGCCAATCAGTTTATCGGCAATAATCAGCGGAATACCGGTGACGATAATCACCGCCACACCCAACAGAATACCCAACAGACCGGTCTGTGCTATCACGCTCAGATCGATGGTGTTACCCAGCGCAAAGGCGAAGAAAGGGATCAGCGTCTGGACGGCTTTACTGAAGAATTCACGCAGTTCCGGGTCAAGGTTACCCAGCGTAAAGCCCACCAGGAAAGGCAGCACTGCGCCGACAAACACATGCGGTTCAAACGACGCAATCCCGGCCGTACCGAGGATGATCATCGTCATCAGCGGTCCGGACTCTAGCGACATCAGAACAAATGCCCCGGCCTCTTCTTTGGTGCCGTACTGTTGCATAATGGACGCGTACAGCCCGCCGTTGGTCATGTCCATTGCCGCAACCAGCGCCAGTGTCGACAGCCCGGCAAAGAATCCTGCCTCCACGCCATGTTCAGGAATAATCCGCGAGGCAATCGCCGCCACTACCCACGCCACGGCAATTTTAGTCACCACCAGCGTCCCGGACTTACGCAGGACGGTACCCGTCGCGCTTAGCTTGATGGAGGCTCCCATGCAGAAGAACCACACGGCCAGAATAGGCACCGTGCCGGTGATCATCCCGTTGGTGAATGAGCCAAAATATTTCCCCGCGTCAGGAGAGAACGTGTGACACAACGCGCCCAGGAACAGAGGGACGAGCATCATGCCACCAGGAATTTTTTCTATCGTGCGTTTAATCTGCATTTCCATCACCTTCCGATGTAAAGATGTGTCAACGATAGACATTCAGCACAATAATAAAAGTGATCCCAACCACACAATAAAACAATGTTTCAATTTTTGTGGATCGCTGTTTTTCATTCGATTTTGATCACAAAAAAACCCCACCGGCCACGCCGACGGGGTCATATAAACGCGATGTCTTGTTAAATAAGACTTATTTTTTTGCAGCGAAACGCGCAGCCGCTTCGTCCCAGTTCACCACGTTCCAGAACTCTTTGATGTAGTCCGGACGACGGTTCTGGAATTTCAGGTAGTAAGCGTGTTCCCACACGTCCAGGCCCACAATCGGGAAGCCAGACGCACCAGAAATCGCTTCACCCATCAGCGGGGAATCCTGGTTTGCGGTTGAAACGACCGCCAGCTTGTCGCCTTTCAGCACCAGCCAGGCCCAGCCGGAACCGAAACGGGTGGCGGCAGCTTTTTCGAATTCTGCTTTGAAGTTATCAACAGAGCCGAAATCACGTTCGATAGCCGCTTTCAGATCGCCCTGCAGGGTAGTGCCCTTTTTCAGGCCTTTCCAGAACAGGCTGTGGTTAGCGTGACCGCCCGCATTGTTACGCAGAACGGTTTTCTTGTCGGCCGGTACCTGATCCAGTTTAGCGATCAGCTCTTCAGCAGACAGGTTAGCGAATTCAGGCAGACTTTCCAGCGCCGCGTTGGCGTTGTTTACATAGGTCTGGTGGTGTTTGGTATGGTGAATTTCCATCGTCTGCTTATCGAAGTGCGGTTCCAGCGCATCATAAGCGTACGGCAGGGATGGCAGTGTATAACTCATAATCATCTCCATTATTGTCGAGCGGCCGGGTGTTAACGCCGCGTAAGCAGTTGGTTCATTATAGTTAATTAAATGATATTGAAAATGATTATCAATGCCGTACTTTTACTAAGGTTATTACATTAACGTCTATTGCTGATTATGTGAGCCATATCACCCACTTAACCGGGTCTTTGCCAGAAAGGGAAAATCGCGGCAATCGGCAAAAGGTTATACATCTGCGCAATTTTTAAACTCATGACGTCGGAAGGCTAGAAACGACGATAAAAACAATGAGGATGATGTGATGAGTAACGCGATTACGATGGGTATTTTTTGGCATTTGATAGGTGCGGCCAGTGCAGCCTGTTTCTATGCCCCGTTCAAACAAGTGAAACAGTGGTCATGGGAAACCATGTGGTCGGTCGGTGGGATTGTCTCGTGGCTGATCCTCCCGTGGACCATCAGCGCCATGCTGCTGCCTGACTTCTGGGCCTACTACAGTTCATTCAGCCTTTCCACTCTACTGCCGGTGTTTCTGTTCGGCGCCATGTGGGGCATCGGCAATATCAACTACGGTCTGACCATGCGCTACCTCGGCATGTCGATGGGGATTGGCATTGCCATCGGCATTACGCTGATTGTCGGTACGCTGATGACCCCTATCATCAACGGCAATTTTGATGTGTTGATTAACACCGAAGGCGGGCGTATGACGCTGCTCGGGGTGCTGGTTGCGCTGATTGGCGTCGGGATCGTCACCCGCGCGGGCCAGCTCAAAGAGCGTAAAATGGGCATCAAAGCCGAAGATTTCAACCTGAAAAAAGGGCTGTTGCTGGCGGTAATGTGCGGCATTTTCTCCGCGGGCATGTCGTTTGCGATGAACGCGGCGAAGCCGATGCATGAAGCCGCCGCGGCGCTGGGTGTAGACCCGCTGTATGTCGCCCTGCCGAGCTATGTAGTGATCATGGGCGGCGGCGCGTTGGTCAACCTGGGTTTCTGTTTTATTCGTCTGGCAAAAGTGAAAAACCTGTCGGTAAAAGCCGACTTCTCGCTGGCAAAATCGCTTATCATCACCAACGTGCTGCTGTCCGCGCTGGGTGGCCTGATGTGGTATTTGCAGTTCTTTTTCTACGCCTGGGGCCACGCGCGCATTCCGGCGCAATATGACTACATCAGTTGGATGCTGCACATGAGTTTCTACGTGCTGTGCGGTGGTATTGTCGGTCTGGTACTGAAAGAGTGGAACAACGCCGGGCGTCGTCCTGTCAGCGTCCTGAGTCTGGGATGTGTGGTGATCATCATCGCCGCCAACATTGTCGGTCTGGGTATGGCAAGCTAATCCGTTGAATTACTGAGATGACGCCACTGACTGGGCGTCATCCCGGTTTCCCGCGTAAACACCACAGAAAAGTAATTACTGTCTTCAAAGCCACACTTCATCGAAATCTCACCGATCATCAGACGGCTGTGCTGAAGTAAATATTGCGCATGACAGACGCGAACCTGGCGCTGATACTGGTTAATCGTCATTCCGGTCTGGCTACGAAACTGCTGGCGCAGCACGCGTTCACTGCACGCTTCCCGATCGCAGAAGACATCCAGCGCAAACGGACGCTCCAGACTGGCGGCCAGCGCGGTAATCAGTTTATCCAGCAGCGTTTCGCTGGAGGTCGCTGGCAGCGTGTCGGTCGCATAGCGATGACGCTTCAACGTCATCACCAGTTGGCCAAAGAGCAGTTCCGCCATGTCGTTGGCGATCGGATCGTGCTGGTTACTTTCATGCTCAAGCTGGCTTATCACCTGGCGCGCCTGCGTCATACCCACACTGCCCAGTCGCCAGTGCGGCTGTCGCGGTGTGCCGTTAAAACCCGGGATCGCGCTCTCCCAGCCCAGATTCAGCTTTAACCGCTCCGGGCAATAGATGATGTTTTGTAACACGAGATCGTTAACGGAGGTGTAAGAGTGCTTGTCTTCGGCGCGAATATAAAACAGATCGCCACGGGTGATGCGATAGGGACGGTCATTGAGCACATGCAGACCATTGCCGCGCCAGACGATCACCAGCTCACAAAAATCATGCGTATGTTCGGCAAACACATCCTGCGGATAGCGATCGGCGACAGCGACGGCCTGTCCGGCATTCGCAAAGAAGTCATCTTTTAGAAGAATCAGTTGATTCGCCACCTGAATATTCCTTGCCGGATGATGGCTTCGCCTTATCCGACCCGCAAATTACGTCAACACCCAGGCCGGATAAGATTTCCGGCATCACAGATCGATGATTATTAACATTCTGGCGGCGAAAAACGTTGATAGCATTCGCGTTACTGAAGTAACGCATCCCGTCCCTGGCGAATGTCGCGCGGCGACCAGTCAAATTCACGGCGAAACAGAGTCGAAAAGTGGTTACTGTCGCCAAAACCACAGCGATAGGCGATTTCTGTGACGCTTTCATCGCTATGACGCAACAGATGGCGGGCTTTGATTAAGCGCAGACGGTTAAGATAGCGCTGCGGCGTCAGCCCGGTCTGTTGTTTCAACTGGCGGTGCAGCGTGCGCAGGGAAAGCGAGAAGCGATCGGCCAACGCCTCCCAGCAGACCTCCTCCGCAAAATGATCTTCCAGCCAGGCCATCAACTGGTTCAGGCGCGCATCGTTATTGTCCGCCCCTTCCATCAGGCTACTTTTGCGCAACAGCACCAGCAGTTGCATAAACAGAATTTCACGATTGGCGACGCCGGGGAGATCGCTCTCATCGCCGTCCTGTTCCATTTTTGCCACCAGTTGGCGCACCTGTTGTAGCGCGCTCTGATTCACCCGCCAGTGAGAGGGATACACGCCATCCTGTTCCTGCGGCAGTAACTGATCTAACCCGGCCAGAAAGCGGAACGCATCGGGCGAACGGTAGAGCACATTGGTCAGGCAAAGATTGTCCGTATGCTCATACAAGTGCCGGTCATGGTCGCGGACAAAGCAAACCGTACCGCCGCTGATGGTATAGGGCTGTCCATTGAATACATGAATACCGGTGCCATGTTCCACAATCACAATCTCATGAAAATCATGATGATGCTCTGGAAAAGCGGACTGAGGTAAGCGGGGCTCAATGGCCACAGGCGCTTTACCTGATGGAAAAAAATCCACGCAGTGCAGTACGGTCATGATGGCATCCAGGTCAAATGAACATGTCAGAAATAGTAATTAAGGGTTAGCCACCTCACCTTAAATTTTTGACATAAAACCGAGCAAACAAGGTCAATTTTTCAAGAAAAGACGGGAAAGATCCGGAAATGCGGACGGCGTCACATCAGGGGAAATCGCGCCTATTACCGGAAACTGTGAACGTTATCACGTTCACCTTTGCTTTCTTGCCAACGGCCAATTTTGCCTGTCAGTAACAAGAAGGTGAGCCATGACGAGGTTTTTTAGACTGGGCTTAATGAAACTCAGAAGGACCTCACTATGACTTTTCGCCATTGTGTCGCTGTCGATCTTGGTGCCTCCAGCGGACGCGTAATGCTGGCGCGCTATGACAGTGAACATCGCACCCTGACGCTGCGTGAAATCCATCGCTTCGCGAACTGCCTGCAAAAGCAGGACGGTTTCGACACCTGGGATCTCGACAGTCTCGAAGACGCCATTCGCCTGGGGCTGGAAAAAGTCTGCGATGAAGGCATCCGCATTGACAGTATCGGTATTGATACCTGGGGCGTGGACTATGTCCTGATCGATAAACAAGGCCAACGCGTCGGGCTACCGGTTTCTTATCGTGACAGCCGCACCACAGGCGTAATGCAACGCGCACAGGAACAGCTCGGTAAAACCACTATTTATCAACGCAGCGGGATCCAGTTTCTGCCGTTCAACACGCTCTACCAGCTGCGTGCGCTGGTTGAACAGCAGCCGGAGTGGGTTTCGCAGGTCGCACATGCCTTGCTGATCCCCGACTACTTCAGCTTCCGTCTGACCGGGGAGTTGAATTGGGAATACACCAACGCTACCACCACGCAACTGGTAAACATCAACAGCGATGACTGGGATGAGACGCTGCTGGCATGGACGGGGGCAGACAACGCCTGGTTTGGTCACCCGACGCATCCGGGCAACGTGATTGGTTACTGGATTTGCCCGCAGAAGAATCAGATCCCCGTGGTGGCCGTCGCCAGTCACGACACCGCCAGCGCGGTGATCGCCTCGCCGCTGGCTGATAAACACAGTGCGTATCTCTCCTCCGGCACCTGGTCGTTAATGGGCTTTGAAAGCCGAACGCCTTACACCAACGACGCCGCGCTGGCGGCGAACATCACCAATGAAGGCGGCGCGGAGGGGCGTTATCGGGTACTGAAAAATATCATGGGTCTGTGGCTGCTGCAGCGCGTGCTGAAAGAGCGCCAGGTGGACGACCTGTCCGCGCTGATTGCCGCCACGCACGCATTGCCCGCCTGCCGTTTTCTGATCAACCCGAATGACGATCGCTTTATCAACCCCGGCAACATGAGCGCTGAAATTCAGGCCGCCTGTCGCGAGTCCGGACTGCCGGTGCCTGATAGCGATGCAGAACTGGCGCGCTGTATTTTCGACAGTCTGGCGCTGCTGTACGCCGATGTGTTGAAAGAACTGGCGACGCTGCGCGGCGAGACCTTCAGCCAGTTGCACATTGTCGGCGGTGGCTGCCAGAACGCCCTGCTGAACCAACTGTGCGCCGATGCCTGCGGTATTCGCGTCATGGCTGGGCCTGTTGAAGCCTCTACGCTCGGCAACATCGGTATCCAGTTGATGACGCTGGATGAACTCAACAACGTCGATGACTTCCGTCAGGTGGTCACCGCTAATTACAACCTGACGACGTTTACCCCCAATCCTGACAGTGAGATTGCCCGCTATGTGACGCAATTTCATTCAAAACGACAGACAAAGGAGCTTTGCGCATGACCACTCAACTGGAACAAGCCTGGGAACTGGCGAAACAACGCTTCGCCGCAGTAGGTATTGATGTCGAGGAGGCGCTGCGCCAGCTCGATCGTCTGCCGGTCTCAATGCACTGCTGGCAGGGCGATGATGTAGCCGGTTTCGAAAACCCGGAAGGATCGCTCACCGGCGGTATTCAGGCCACCGGTAACTACCCGGGTAAAGCGCGTAATGCCCATGAGCTACGCGCCGATCTGGAGCAGGCGCTTAGCCTGATCCCTGGGCCTAAACGCCTGAACCTGCATGCCATCTATCTGGAATCCGATACCCCGGTCGCCCGTGACAAAATCAAACCGGAACACTTTAAAAACTGGGTAGAGTGGGCAAAAGCGCATCAACTTGGTCTGGATTTCAACCCGTCCTGCTTCTCGCATCCGCTGAGCGCTGACGGCTTCACGCTGGCGCATGCCGACGACACAATCCGCCAGTTCTGGATCGACCACTGCAAAGCCAGCCGCCGCGTATCCGCCTACTTTGGCGAGCAACTGGGCACGCCGTCGGTGATGAATATCTGGATCCCGGACGGCATGAAAGATGTCACCGTGGACCGCCTGGCCCCGCGTCAGCGTCTGATGGACGCGCTGGACGAAGTCATCAGTGAAAAACTGAATCCGGCGCACCATATCGACGCCGTTGAAAGCAAACTCTTTGGCATCGGCGCAGAAAGCTACACCGTCGGCTCCAACGAGTTCTACATGGGATATGCCACCAGCCGCCAGACCGCGCTGTGCCTTGATGCGGGCCACTTCCATCCGACAGAAGTGATCTCCGACAAAATCTCCGCCGCCATGCTGTATGTGCCGCGTCTGCTGCTGCACGTGAGCCGCCCGGTGCGTTGGGACAGTGACCACGTGGTACTGCTGGATGATGAAACCCAGGCGATTGCCAGCGAGATCGTACGCCACAACCTGTTCGACCGCGTCCACATCGGTCTCGACTTCTTCGACGCCTCCATCAACCGCATCGCGGCATGGGTCATCGGTACCCGCAATATGAAAAAAGCGCTGCTGCGCGCCCTGCTGGAACCCACCGAACATCTGCGCCAACTGGAAGCCAGTGGCGATTACACCGCACGCCTAGCATTGCTGGAAGAGCAAAAATCGCTGCCGTGGCAGGCGGTATGGGAAATGTATTGCCAGCGTCATGACACACCCGCTGGCAGCCAGTGGCTCGAGAGCGTTCGCGCCTATGAGAAAGAGATTTTGAGCAAACGCGGTTAACACATTATTGCCGGATGGCACTGCGCTTATCCGGCCTACTGACACATTCAACATCGCAGGCCCGATAGGCGCATTGCCATCGGGCATTGACTAAAACAGGTAGACCTTTTATGCAAAATATTCTCGACGCCTGGTTTGTCCAGGGGATGATTAAAGCCACCTCCGACGCCTGGCTGAAAGGCTGGGACGAGCGCAATGGCGGCAACCTGACGCTGCGTCTCGATGACGCGGATATTGCCCCTTTCAGCGCCGATTTCCATCCTGCGCCACGCTACATTGCCCTGAGCCAGCCAATGCCGCTGTTGGCGAACACGCCGTTTATCGTGACCGGCTCTGGTAAATTCTTCCGCAACGTACAACTCGATCCCGCCGCCAATTTGGGCATCGTGAAAGTGGACAGCGACGGAGCGGGCTACCACATTCTATGGGGGCTGACGAACGAGGCGGTGCCCACCTCTGAGTTGCCGGCACACTTCCTGTCGCACTGTGAACGTATCCAGACCACGCAAGGTAAAGATCGCGTGATCATGCACTGCCACGCCACTAACCTGATCGCCCTGACCTACGTGCTGGAAAACAGCACCGCGCTTTTTACCCGCAAACTGTGGGAAGGCAGTACCGAGTGTCTGGTGGTCTTCCCGGATGGCGTGGGCATTCTGCCATGGATGGTGCCGGGCACCGATGAAATCGGCCAGGCCACCGCGCAGGAAATGCAGAAACATTCGCTGGTGTTGTGGCCGTTCCACGGCGTATTCGGCAGCGGCCCGACGCTGGATGAAACGTTTGGACTGATCGATACCGCCGAGAAGTCCGCCGAAGTGTTAGTCAAAGTGCTGTCGATGGGCGGTATGAAGCAAACCATCAGCCGCGAAGAACTGATCGCGCTGGGTAAACGCTTTGGCGTCACCCCGCTCGCCAGTGCATTAGAACTGTATTGATAACAACATCGCGCCCCGCTCACTGAGACGGGGCGAACTCTGTCACCTGCAAATCCAAACCATTCCCCATGGGAATCAACATGATGTGGAGTAAAAGCAATGAATATAAAGACAAGCTTGATCCTCACCGTTGCCGCTCTGGCGTTGTCCGGTTCCGCTTTAGCTGAAGTAAAAATCGCCCTGGTGGCGAAATCGTTAGGTAATGGATTTTTCGAAGCGGCAAACGTCGGCGCTCAGGAAGCCGCCAAAGAGATCGGTGATGTCAAAGTGATCTACACCGGTCCCACCACGACTACCGCTGAAGCGCAGATCGAAGTATTGAATGGGCTGATCGCCCAGGGCGTTGATGCGATCGCCATCTCTGCCAACGATCCCGATGCCGTTGTACCCGTCCTGAAGAAAGCGATGCAGCGTGGTATCAAAGTCGTGTCATGGGATTCCGGCGTCGCGCCTGCGGGGCGGCAGATCCACCTTAACCCGTCAAATAATGCCCTGATCGGCGAAACCAACGTCAAACTCGCCGCCGATGCGCTGAAGGCATTGAACGTGGAGAAAGGCGATGTGGCGATCCTGAGCGCCACGCCAACGTCGACCAACCAGAATATCTGGATTGCGGAGATGAAAAAGGTGCTTCCGCAGTATCCGTCTATCAACCTGGTGACCGTGGCTTATGGCGACGATCTCTCAGACAAGAGCTACCGCGAAGCAGTAGGGCTGCTCAAATCTTACCCGGATCTGAAAGTGATCGTCTCCCCGTCTTCCGTCGGCATTGTCGCCGCGGCGCAGGCAGTGAAGGATCAGGGCAAAATTGGCAAAGTGTATGTGACGGGTCTCGGTTTGCCATCCGAAATGGCGGGCGCGGTGAAGTCAGGCGCGTCGAAAAGTTTTGCGATCTGGAATCCTATCGATCTGGGCTATGCGGCGACGTATCTGGCGGACGATCTGGTTAAAGGCACCGCCAGCAAAACCGAAGCCAATATGGGGAAACTGGGTAAAGTGCAACTGGATGCCGACGGCAATGGGGCGATGGCTAAGCCATTCGTCTACGATGCCAGCAACATTGATAAGTTCTCAAAAATCTTCTGA
Organism: Citrobacter sp. Ca225; assembly: GCF_030337175.1. Taxonomy (NCBI): domain Bacteria; kingdom Pseudomonadati; phylum Pseudomonadota; class Gammaproteobacteria; order Enterobacterales; family Enterobacteriaceae; genus Citrobacter; species Citrobacter sp. Ca225. The sequence goes on from NZ_JAOWCD010000057.1 coordinate 123,436, forward strand.
TCCCTGGGTCACGCCGCCGGGTGACGTTGTGCTTATCCGGCCTGCGGGTACCGATACGTTTTGTAGGCCGGATAAGCGTTAGCGCCATCCGGCAACACTACATGAAGAGGAGAACCTACATGTCCACCCCTTTATTGCAACTTCATGGGATCAGCAAGATATTCCCCGGCGTGCGCGCCCTTGAGAACGTGCAGCTCGATCTCTGGCCAGGCAAAGTGACCGCACTGGTGGGCGAAAACGGCGCGGGGAAATCCACGCTGGTCAAAGTCATGACCGGCATCTATCAGCCTGATGAGGGGGAAATCCTCTACAAGGCTATTCCTGTTCAGCTCCCGACGCCGGAAGCGGCGCATAAAGTCGGCATCACCGCGATTCATCAGGAAACGGTGCTGTTCGATGAGCTGTCGGTGACTGAGAATATTTTTGTCGGCCAATACCTGTATAAAGGCTTTTTCAAAAAGCTCGACTGGCCAGAAATGCACCGTCGGGCGCAGGCGATCCTCACCCGCCTTGAGGTGCAGATCGATCCGCGCGCCACGCTGAAAACCCTGAGCATCGCCCAGCGCCATATGGTGGCCATTGCCCGTGCGCTTTCCTTTGAGGCCCAGGTAGTGATTCTCGATGAACCGACCGCCGCACTGTCGCAACACGAAATTCTGGAGTTCTATCAAATCGTTGAGCGCCTGAAGCAGGAAGGCAAAGCGATTCTGTTTATCTCCCATAAGTTCGATGAAATCTTTGAGCTGGCGGATCACTACACCATTCTACGCGACGGCGTATTCGTCAGTTCCGGCGACATCCATGAGATTAGCGAAGAGCGGATGGTCGCCATGATGGTAGGACGCGCGATTACCCAGACTTTCCCGAAAGTGGCCTGCGAGAAAGGCGAGACAGTACTGGAGGTGAAAGATCTCTGCCATCCCACTGAATTTGCCCACATTGATTTCACTCTGAGAAAAGGGGAGATCCTCGGTTTCTACGGGCTGGTGGGGGCAGGACGGACCGAGTTGATGCAGGCGCTGTCCGGCGTATCCCGGCCTTCTCACGGTGAAATCCGTCTCAACGGACGGGCCATTCATTTTCATCAGCCTGCCGATGCGATTCGCGCTGGTATTGTCTGCGTGCCGGAAGAACGACAAAAACAGGGGGCAATCATTGAAATGAGTATCGCCGAGAACATCAGCCTGCCGCAGTTGAGTAAGCTGAATCCGCGTGGCGTGCTCAATGCGGCGCGAGAGTGGCAACTGGCGGACAGCTATGCTAAACGCCTGCAGGTCAAAGCGTTTAGCTGGCGTCAGGCGGTCGAAACGCTTTCCGGCGGCAATCAGCAAAAGGTGGTGATCGGTAAATGGCTCGCCACCCATCCTGAAGTGATTATTCTCGACGAACCGACCAAAGGCATCGATATCGGCTCAAAAGCGGCGGTGCACCAGTTTATGTCCGAACTGGTGGCGCAAGGGCTGGCGGTGATTATGGTCTCCTCTGAACTCCCGGAAGTGATGGGCATGGCAGACAGAATTATCGTCATGCACGAAGGGTTGATGGTCGCGCAATACCGCGCCGGTGAAGCCACAGCGGAGGCCATTGTCAGCGCCGCCAGCGGCATCAATAAGGAGGCAGCATAATGATTCAGCGCCTGCTCAAACACCGCGAAGCCCTGCTGGCAGTGGTTATTCTCCTGATGATCGCCGCCATCGGCAGTCGCGTCCCGTCGTTTGTCTCTCCTGGCAATCTGGCCGAAATCTTCAATGACACCTCGATTCTGCTCATCCTCGCGCTCGGGCAAATGATGGTACTACTGACCAAAGGTATCGATCTGTCGATGGCCGCCAATCTGGCGCTCACCGGGATGATCGTCGCCCTGCTCAACTTCCAGCATCCTGAGATCCCCGTCTGGGCGTTGATATTACTGGCAACCGCCTGCGGTCTGGTGATGGGAATGATCAACGGTCTGCTGGTCTGGAAATTAGGTATCCCGGCGATAGTGGTCACGCTCGGTACCATGAGCATTTATCGCGGCATTATCTTTTTGCTGTCGAACGGCGGCTGGATTAACTCGCATCAGATGAGCGACAGCTTCCTCGCCCTTCCTCGTTTTGCTCTGCTTGGCCTGCCGGTACTGAGCTGGTGCGCCATCGCCGCCGTTATCGTAGTCAGCTACTTCCTGCGCTACAGCCGCACAGGACGAGCGCTGTACACCGCAGGCGGGAATGCCACTGCGGCGTATTACACCGGGATCAACGCCGGGAAAATGCAGTTCATCAGCTTCTGCCTGTCGGGTGCCCTCGCCGGTTTCTGCGGCTACCTGTGGATTTCCCGATTCGCTGTTGCCTATGTCGATGTAGCTAACGGTTTTGAGTTACAGGTTGTGGCAGCCTGTGTGATTGGGGGTATCAGTACAATGGGAGGAATCGGTCGCGTTCTCGGTTGCCTGTGTGGCGCATTGTTCCTTGGCGTGATCAATAACGCATTGCCCGTCATTGGCATCTCACCCTTCTGGCAGATGGCTATTTCCGGCGCGGTGATCGTGATTGCCGTTCTGCTCAACGAACGCAGCAATAAACACAAAGGCCGGTTAATTCTGCGCAACGCAGCGCTGGCACGGCAAAAACAGGCGGTGAACTCATGAATAAAGTGATGACGTCTGGAGCGATCGAACGCGCCCCCGATACGCGCGCGGTCTGGCAACGCCTGTTGTGCTGGGAGGGTTTTCTGTTCGCCGTCACCCTGGCGGTATTTATCGTCAACGCGCTGGCCTCGCCGTACTTCCTTAATATCTGGAATCTCTCCGACGCAACGTTCAACTTCACCGAAAAAGCGATCATCGTGCTGCCCATGGCGATGCTGATTATCGCCCGGGAAATTGATCTCTCGGTGGCGTCAACTCTGGCGCTGAGTTCGACGGCCATGGGGTTCTGCGCGGCAGCGGGAATGGATACGCCCCTGCTGGTCTGCGTCGGGCTGGGAACCGGACTCTTGTGCGGGCTGCTGAACGGCATCCTGGTGACGCGGTTTAATCTCTCATCCATCGTGATCACCATCGGCACCATGAGTTTGTATCGCGGCATAACCTACATTTTACTCGGCGATCAGGCGCTGAATGCTTACCCGGAAAGCTTTACGTGGTTTGGTCAGGGCTACGTCTGGGGCGCGCTGTCGTTCGAGTTTGCGCTGTTTATCGTACTGGCGATCGTGTTCACCTTCCTGCTGCACAAAACGAACTTTGGTCGCCGCACCTACGCCATCGGTAATAACCCGGTGGGCGCGTGGTACTCCGGCATTAACGTGAAACGTCACAACCTGATTTTATTCGCTCTGGTCGGACTCATGGCGGGACTGGCCGCCGTGTTGCTCACTTCCAGACTCGGCAGTACGCGTCCCACCATCGCGATGGGCTGGGAGCTGGCCGTGGTAACAATGGCGGTGCTGGGTGGCGTCAATATTCTCGGCGGCTCCGGCAGCATGACCGGCGTCATCATCGCAGCGTTCCTGATGGGGCTGGTGACCTTCGGCCTGAGCCTGCTCAACGTGCCGGGCATCGTGATGTCGATCATTATCGGCGCGATGCTGATCGTGGTGATCTCGCTGCCAATTCTTACCCGCCGAATGATGCAACGACGACGAATCTGAATCCCTCCGGCGACATGGAGTTTTGCCGCCGGAAATATCATCACTTTAAGGAGAAACAACATGAGCTTTATGCTGGCACTTCCGAAAATCAGTCTGCATGGCGCGGGCGCGATTGGCGATATGGTGAACCTCGTAGCGAATAAGCAATGGGGAAAAGCGCTGATCGTCACCGACGGTCAACTGGTTAAGCTGGGCCTGCTCGACAGTCTGTTTGCGGCGCTGGATGAGCACAAAATGTCGTACCACCTGTTCGATGAGGTGTTCCCGAACCCGACCGAAGCGCTGGTGCAAAAAGGCTACGCGGCTTATCAGGACGCGAACTGTGATTACCTCATCGCCTTTGGCGGCGGCAGCCCGATCGATACCGCTAAAGCCGTGAAAATCCTCACCGCGAACCCGGGGCCTTCCACCGCTTACTCCGGCGTGGGGAAAGTGAAAAACCCAGGCGTACCGCTGGTTGCCATTAACACCACTGCCGGAACCGCTGCCGAGATGACCAGCAACGCCGTGATCATCGACTCCGGACGCCAGGTGAAAGAGGTTATCATCGATCCGAACATTATCCCGGATATCGCCGTGGACGATGCCAGCGTGATGCTGGAAATCCCGGCCTCCGTGACGGCAGCAACCGGTATGGACGCGCTGACCCACGCGGTGGAAGCATATGTTTCTGTTGGTGCACACCCGCTGACTGACGCCAATGCGCTGGAAGCGATTCGCCTGATCAACCTGTGGCTGCCAAAAGCGGTCGATGATGGCCACAACCTGGAAGCGCGCGAGCAAATGGCGTTTGGTCAGTATCTGGCGGGGATGGCGTTCAACAGCGCCGGCCTGGGGCTGGTTCACGCCCTGGCGCACCAGCCGGGCGCCACGCATAACCTGCCGCACGGCGTTTGTAACGCCATCCTGCTGCCGATTATCGAAAACTTTAACCGCCCGAACGCAGTGGCGCGTTTTGCCCGCATCGCGCAGGCGATGGGTGTCGATACCCGTGGTATGAGCGATGAAGCAGCAAGTATGGAAGCGATCAACGCCATCCGCGCATTAAGCAAACGTGTCGGTATTCCGGCTGGTTTCAGCCAGCTTGGCGTCACTAAAGAGGATATCGAAGGCTGGCTGGACAAAGCGCTGGCGGATCCTTGTGCGCCGTGTAACCCGCGGACTGCCAGCCGTGACGAAGTACGCGAGCTGTATCTGGAGGCATTATGATCCGCAAAGCGTTCGTGATGCAGGTGAATGCCGACGCACATGAGGAGTACCAGCGTCGGCATAATCCCATCTGGCCGGAGCTGGAAGCTGTGCTGAAAGCGCACGGGGCGCATCATTACGCGATCTATCTCGATGCGCCGCGTAATTTGCTGTTTGCGACCGTAGAGATTGAGTCCGAAGAACGCTGGAACGCCGTTGCCAACACTGACGTTTGTCAGCGCTGGTGGAAGCATATGCGCGACGTCATGCCCGCAAATCCGGATAACAGCCCGGTGAGCGCAGAGCTGAAAAACGTGTTTTATCTGGAGTAATCGATGAGCCCGGTAGACCTCGGCGCTACCGGGCCTTTTTCGTTTAGAAATAATATTTAAAGCGAACGCGACCACCATAACGATTATCAGAATCGTCGCCGTTCACGTTATCGCCTTCGCTATCCAGAATTGAGTAATATGCGCCAAGGTAAATATTGAAGTTTTGCATATTCATCACATTAGCAAACTGATACGACGCGTGAATGGTATGAATGTCATAGGTGCCTTTATTATTAATCCAGCAGCCGTCATCACACACCACCCCTTCAAAGTCATCAATTTTGTTATGCGCGTAGATATAACCTAATTCAAAACGTTTCCACAGCGCGTTCAGCCCGGCGGTAAAATCGTTTTCATTATTGGCATCAAGATAAGCGGTATTCAGGTTTACCACCATGCCATTCTCCGGATCGCTCTTTAAACCATTCCATGTCATCGTCATACCGTAACCGGTACGGTCCGACTGATCGACAAATTTACCGTTTGCGTTGGTGTAGCCATAGGCGTTATTGACGACGTTCGACTCCATCGCAGCAGCTACCGAGAACGCATCCTGCGACCATGAAATAACCGGACGCAAATAGGCAACGTTTTTCTGTTGATCCATTCTCCGGCCGTGGAATTCGTCATCGTTATAGAGTGAAATGCCTTCTTCCAGCAGAGTGTTTAACTCGAAGTACCAGTTATCCACCTGCTTGCTGACGAGGAAGTTACCGCCAGCATCAGAACGACCGCGGCCTTCTTTCATCATATAGATGTAACCGCTGCCGTCGTCATACAGATTGTTGGCGGTATTCCCCGAATGTTCAACAAAGGTATCCTGATTCAGTGGGAACATATCGTAGGCTTCGAAGCGCCCCACCTTCACTTTCCAGTCATTCTCTTTACCAAAGAAGAAGACGGCATCATCGATATTCACCGTACCGGTCATATCTCCCAGCGGTTGGGCGGAGAATCCGGCATAATAACCCTCACCCAGCTTACGTGTACCATCAAAGCCCAGTAAAATCCGGCCATTAATATTCCACTGTTCGTTAGTCGGGTCATGGTCAACACTGGCATTGGTCATTGCCAGCAAGCCATGATTACTTTCCGCATCCATGTTGAATTCAACGTCACCATAGATTTTCAGATCGCCATAACCGGAAAGCAGCAGATTCGGTGTCGCGGCATTCTTTTTCGTCTCCTCAGGAGGGGTTTGGCCGTTAACTGGCGTGTTGCCCTGTGCCGCCTTAATTTCACGGATTTCGGTTGCCTGTTGGGTCTGTAATTGCTGAACCTGATTTTCCGCCTTTGCCGCCCGATATTCTGCGGCCTCCAGTCGCGCTTCCAATTGTTCGAGCCGTTGTTCCAGCGTCATTTTTTGCGTTTTAGCAAAACCATTATTAGCGATTAATAACAGACCTATTGCTAAAGCCAGCGTCGATTTCCTCATTTATTTGCGCTCCTTGAAAATAAATAATGGACAGCGTATTTCTTTGAGAAATACGCAAAATGAATAACAAAATAGTATGTGTTATTTTTATATTTAATAACGGCTACAATTGATGATAATAATCAACTGTTACCGCGCCGCAGGCCAGCAATTACTAACATGCAGCTTTCTTTGTGTAAACGCAGAAAGCTTTCAGTTCGTGAGGAATATAACAAAAGGGCTAAAATAAACGAAATATCATAAAAACAATTAAATATGCATTAAGAGAAAAAATAATTAGAAGTAATCATTCGGGGGAGCCTTTTGCATACCATAACGGTGAAATTCCAGGTTCGCTAAACTCTGCTCGGCCACCAGAATCGCCTGGGTATCCGCTTCCAGCGCCTGGAAGATATGCTCCTGATCGGCGGGATAACAAATATAGTCGCCCTCACCTAACACTTCTGGCGCTTCTGTCAGCCCGACCAGCGCTTTTCCCTTCGTGACAATAATATGCTCGATCGAGCCCGGTGGATGCGGCTGAGAAATGCGGTCGGCTCCTGGCTGGGTCAACAACAGATAGATATCACGCCGTGCGCCAGGCGGGCAGGCAGCCAGTAAAATCGCCTGATAGTGCGCCTGTTCAGCCACTACTTTCGTACCCTCACCGCACCGGATCACCTGCGTTTTTTGCACCTGCGGCTCCAGCAGTCGCGCAAAGGGAATATCCAGCGCCACACAAAGCGACCAGAGGGTTTCCAGGCTAGGATTACCGTTCCCCGCCTCCAGTTGGGAAAGCGTCGACTTGGCGATCCCCGCCCGTCGGGCGATTTCTGCCAGCGACAGACCCGTCCGCTGACGCTCGCGAACCAGACTTTTGGCGATCACGCTGATGGGTTGTGTCATACCCGACTCCATGTTTTTTATATCGAACGAATCGTTCATCTTGTCAAACACTGATGTTGCGTTCATTATAATGGAAATTCGTTCGATATGGCTAAATCATGGCGCACTTCTTCTCCTGTCTGAAGGCAGACACGATAAAAGCAATCTTTCTGGTCTGCCTGGCGGTAGGCGTGGTTGGGATGTCCTACGGTTCACTGGCGATGGCTTATGGCTTCCCGGTGTGGGTGCCGTTTGTACTCTCTATTTGTGTGCTGGCAGGAGCGTCCGAATTTATGTTTATCGGCATTGTCGCCAGCGGCGGTAATCCGTTAGCCGCTGCCGCAGCCGGTTTACTGGTTAACGCCCGCCATGTTCCGTTTGGCGTGACGGTACGGGATCTGGTCGGCACCCGCGCGGCGAGTTTTTTCGGCTGCCATATTATGAACGATGAAAGCGTCGTGTTCGGCCTGTCGCAGAAAACCCCAGAGCAGCGCAAAGCCGCCTACTGGCTATGTGGCCTCGGCGTTGCCATTCTGTGGCCGCTGGGGACCCTACTGGGCACCGTGGTGGGTCAATTGCTGCCAGCCCCGGAAACCATCGGGCTGGACGCCGTGTTCCCGGCTATCCTGCTGGCTCTCGTCGTCCCGGCGTTTAAAAACCGTACCACTCTGATTCGGGGCCTGAGCGGAGCCGCCGTGTCGCTCGCCGCCGTGCCTTTCGCGCCGGTCGGGCTGCCAGTTCTGCTCTCCCTGCTGGGCTTACTGACGAGGAAAAAGTAATGGGTAACATGACGCTGTTTATCGTCGGTATCGCCATTTTATCGGCAGGCACCTATTTAATGCGCCTCGGCAGCGCCAGACTGGGCAGTCGCCTGGCGCTCTCTGAACGCGCTCAGGCACTGTTATCCGATGCCGCCACGGTACTGCTGTTTTCCGTCGCCCTGGCCACCACCTTTTATGAAGGCGAGCATTTTGCTGGCATGGCACGCGTTCTCGGCGTGGCGTTCGCGGTCTTTCTCGCCTGGCGTAAGATGCCATTGATTGTGGTGATCGTCGCCGCCGCCGTGGTGACCGCGCTGCTGCGAATGGTAGGGATACACTAAAAAAGCGCCCGCGGGCGCCCTTGAAGGGGTAACGACACTCTACCGTTCAGGTTTTGTCTATTTGTTCGTCTATCCAGGCGATAACGGATTCAATATCCAGCGTTTGCTGTTGATCTACCGTAAACACCGGCCCGAGCCGCATCGGTTCGGCGCATTCTGCCAGTTGCGCCAGTTCGGGTAGATACTCCTCACCGGGATGACCCGGTTTGCGATCCTGTAAGCGGGTGGCATAGCGCGTCACGGCCAGCTCAGGCGTGATCTGATTCCACACTTCCAACACCTTCTCAACGCCCGCCTGCTGCAAGAGTTGTTGCAACCTCTCGCGAGGCTGAAAGCCAAACCAGGCATCAACCAGCCAGACAACGTTCGCCGGAGCGTGGCCGATAATAGACCAGATCACCTCATAGGCCGCACAGCCCAACTGCCGGTTGAAAGGTCGGTCGATATCCGTAAAGCGCGCCATAAACGGCTCTTTGATCCCATCAATCGTCAGCAATGGCAGACTGAAGGTCCCGGAGAGCTGATGAGTAATGGTACTTTTACCTGAAGCGGGGATCCCGTTAATCAGAATCACTGTTTTACAGTCCGGCGAGAGGTGTCGTTTCATAGCAACGCGACCACCTCTTCCTGGGAACGTGCCGCCCGCAACTTCGCCATGCGTTCATCGTTATCGAGTAAGGCGACAATGGCGCGGATGCCCTCTTCAATATGCGCATTACTGTCCTGTGCACCAAACATAATGACAATGTCGGCGGCTTCACTGTCGGCAAACTGAATGGGCTTATCCAACAGCACCATGCTAAAACAGTTGCGCTTCACCCCACATTCTGGACGGGCATGGGGGATCGCAACCCCTTCATCAAATACATAATACGCCCCATGACTGAGGGTGTTGTCGATAACTGCCTGACCGTATTCCGCTGAAATATACCCTTTTGCGACCAACGGTCTGGCCGCCAGTTGAATCACCTTCTGCCAGTCGTTTTCCGCGACGCCAACCTGAATGGCATCGGCCTCGATCAGTAATTCTTTTATCGTCATGACGACTCCCTAAGCGCTTAATAAACCCGACGCTAAATATTCCGGCGAATAACATTACGCAACTCATCTATACGCACAAAAAGCGAATCAATATCCTGCCGGTGCGTCTGGCTTTTGGCATAGACCGACAGCGCCCGGTTATAGATCAGCATTAATGCTTTCTGTATTTCACCATTACCCGGGTTGCCCTGCAGTTCACCTTCCAGCCTGGCGATTTCTCCTGCCAGAACACGGGACTGTTCATCATAATCTTCCGGCGGGCGTGTTTCTTTTTTCCATAACGATTTCAAAGATTCAAACATAGCGATCCCCCGCCCTGATGGACAACAGGGCAACAAAACATCATTTATTAATAACGGAGTTATTTAAATAACGCGATCTTTTCCATTAATACCTGGGTGACGGCATTATTTGCCGGAATTAAAAACTTACGTACGCTGTCATTCACTTTGCCTTTCTCAAAGGTATTTTTACACTGGTCGACCCACTGTACGTTCATTTCCGTGCCGACATTCACTTTATTAATGCCTTCAGTGACGGCCAGGCGCATATCGTCATCACTCACCCCCGTTCCCCCGTGTAATACCAGTGGAACACCGGTCGCGGCGCTGATCTCTTGCAGCCGCTGATGTTGAATCTGTGCCTTGCCGGTATACAGGCCGTGTACCGTCCCCACCGACACCGCCAGCATGTCGACTCGCGTTTCCTCAACGAAGCGTTTGGCATCTTCTACCGTCGTAAAGCAGATATCCTCTGCCGCCACTGCTTTACCATCCTCTGAGCCACCAATAGCCCCAAGCTCGCCTTCCACCGTAATATTGCGCGGTCTGGCCATCTCCACCACGATGCGGGTATTACCGATATTCTCTTCCAGTTCCAGGTGCGAGCCGTCATACATGACCGAGGAAAATCCGGCATTCATCGCCGTCTCAATGGCGCTGATATCAGAGCAGTGATCCAGATGCAGACAGGTCGGGACATTCTCGCTCTCTGCCAGCGAACGCACCGCATCAACCAGCAGGCGATAACCCAGATATTCTGCCGTCCCGGTTGAAATCTGAATCATTAACGGGCTATTCGTTTTTTGCGCCGCTTTAAAAAACGCAGGCAGCATTTCAATACAGTGCAGGTTAAAGGATCCAATCGCTTTGAAATTTCTTTCCTGGCCGATTTTTAGGATCTCGTTGAAATTATACAGACTCATGAACATTTTCCCCTTTTGGCTTAGCGGATTTACCGTTTACGAACCATGCCAGTGCGGCAACAAAAACAATGAACAACGCGACAAACAGCCAGTTATTCTGGAAGGCGTGGCCTAAAACGAGGCCGGAACTGATGACGTCAGAATCGCTGAACGTGACGCCGGTGAAACCGTAGGTTTCCAGCATCGGCACCAGAATCGCAGGCAGGAAGGTGATGAACAGCCCGTGAACTACGCCGCCGATCATCGCGCCACGACGGCCGCCCAGCGCGTTGCCAAAGACGCCCGCGGTCCCCCCGGCGAAAAAGTTAGTTAGCAGACCCGGCAGGATCATCGCCAGACCAAACATCGGGAACACCAGCATACCGATGATGGAACCGACAGTGGTCGCCAGGAACCCAACAATCACCGCGTTGGGGGCATAAGGGAACAGAACCGGGCAATCCAGCGCGGGCTTTGCATCCGGAACGATACGCATAGCGATACCGCGAAATGCCGGAACCAGTTCGTTGAGCAGTAAGCGCACGCCGCTGTAGAGCACGAAGACACCGGCCACAAACTGAATGGACTGCGTGAAGGCATACATCAGATAGTTCACGCCGCCGGAGAACTGGGCGATATATTCCGGACCCGCCGCCAGCGCCGGAATGAGGTACATCGGCACCATCACTACCGCCATGGCGAGATAGGTATCCTGTAAGAACTTGAAATTATCGGGTAATTCAAGGTCTTCCGTGGAGCGAGATCCTTTGCCCACCACTTTAGCCACCGCCGCCTGCACGAGATAGCCAATAGTACAAAAGTGCCCCAGCGCTACATCATCCGAGCCGGTGATGCGCCTGACCACCGGTTGCGCCAGCGCAGGCATCAGCACCGCCATCACGCCGCCAAAAACCCCGCCGGTCAGAATCAACGGCAGTCCGGTGAGCCCCGATTTATAGCCAATGACCGCGCCAATGGTCGCCATCCACAACAACGCTTGTCCGGTCAGGAAGATGTATTTCAGCGGTGTCAGACGCGCGATGATGATATTGACGGCAAAAATCACCATCAGGGTTAACGCCACTTCTGAGCCCAACTCACGGTTAGCTAACCCGGCGATGGCAGCCACATCGGTAATGTAGCCCTTCATACCAAATCCCTGAGTAAAAATATCGTTCAGGAAGGTCAGTGTGGCGACAATAATATTGATCCCGGCCATCATGATTAAAAAACCGAGCAGCGTTTTAAACGTCCCCTCTGCGGTTTTTCCCGGTGATTTCTTTTGTAGGATCAGTCCGAGCATCGCGATAAAGGCGATTAATATCGACGCCTGACCGAGCAAATCTTTAACGATGAATTCAACGAAGCTATTCATAATGAGCTACCTTCAGATTCCGCTCTTTTAAAAACGCGACGATTTTGGCTTCAATTTCGTCTTTGTCCGTGAGCTTATTCAGAACCACGACCCGTTTAATTTCTTCTTCACTGGCATCAGCCGTTAAGATGTCAGCAAAGGTTTTTTGCGTCAGGATCATGTCAGATTTAAACACCCCTGCTTCAGATACCGTGGTATGTTCGATATGCGCAGGAATTTCCAGTTTCTTTAAAACCGCTTTCGCCGTCATTTCAATAGCAAAACTTGAACCGAGGCCGCAGCCACATACGCAAAGAATTTTCAGCATGTAAGGTCTCCTCAAATAATATTGAGTTGTTTGGCAAGTTTGTAATGATGTCCTTCTGTATCGACCAGACGTTTTTTCATACTTACGAGATCAATCGGAATAGGTTTATTGCTTTGATTTATAATAATCGCTTTATTTTTCATCCCTGACTGGATGCATCGAACCACTTCGCTCGCCATGATGGTGCCCTGATAAATTTCTTCACAGGTCGGATCGCCATTACGTAAACCGTAACCAACAATCGTTTTACGAATGCGCTCGCCAATACGTGGTTCGAGCTGTTTTATCATGGTGTCAATCGCCCCCTGAAAACCGGGAGAATATTCTCTGGTGTAGCCTTCTGAACACAGAATAATCACGCTATTCTGGACGGTCAGTTTTTGACTTACCCGTTCCGCTAAGGCATCAAGCGACATCTGGCATTCCGGAATCAGGGCGATATCCGCATTGCATTTAATTGCGGATTGCAGCGTTAATTCACCACAATACCCCCCCAATAATTCCACCATAAACACACGACCAGGTAGCGCTCTGCCCGTATTTCGTAAACGAGAAACCTCCTTAATAATCTGTTCACAGGCGGTCGAAAAACCAATCGTATAATGACTGCCATAAACATCATTATCGATAGTCATCCCCACGCCAAAACAATTAATATCAAATTCGCTCAGGGTATTGAGAAACTGTAAACTGCCGTCACCGCCCGCCATAATTAACACATCAATGTGCAGCGACTTGAGTTTTCTGGCGATCGTTTCATATTCGCTACGCTGCAACTTACGGGTCGTTCTTCCCGAGGTAATGAGAGGTATTGCCGCGATAGAAAAATCGACCAAATCGCGCCATGCCACGTCATGATGATTTTTCTCCAGCAAGCCGGGAATACCACCATTGAATAAGGTAATTTTTGCATCCGCGAGTCGGGCAATCTGGAATATGAAATTATTTATTCCAGACACATCGCCCCCACTAATGACAATACCAATTTTCATTGCGTTTCCTCCGAAGCACCCGTGGAAACATTTTTCCCTGACTTCAAGTCCGCTATTTGCAATGAAGATCACATTATGCTGATAAATTCAGAGGCGAGTAATATTGACAGACTGATTGCATGGTCAATTTTTGTGATACCAATCACATATAAAAGTGAAATTTATCAAAGCGTGATTTTTTAATTCCGTTAATTATCATTTAGTTAATTGAAGCCCCCCTCATCCTTTTTACGCACCCCTATTCTGTACGTTATATCGAGTTTATAAAAAGAGAGAAATGTGAGAAATATCGCATTTTTTTGCGTCCGGGAGGTTTATCAGCGCATTATTTCTTTCTGCGTCGCGTTGCAAAATGTGGCCTTGTGCACAAAGCCTGTTGATGCTTAGCCCACATTATGTCACTCCGCTCAGACATATTGCCGCTCATCTCAATACGAAAGCATCGTTAAAATCGTAGAAAAGAGGTTTTAACGGAGTCTCTCTATGTCAGTGCTTACGGTACGTTGTATTGACCTGAATATTCAGGGCAACAGCACTTATTCCATTCTGAAACAACTCGCGGAAATGGCGTTTAGGAATGGCGCGATCACCGATCGCCAGTTGTTTTTACAAACGCTGCTGATGCGGGAAAAACTGCATTCTACCGGATTCGGATCAGGTATCGCTGTGCCCCATGGCAAAAGCGCCTGCGTAGAACACCCCTTTGTACTGTTTGCCCGTAAAACTCACGGAGTGGACTGGCAGTCCAGCGATGGCGAAGCCGTTAACTGTTGGATCTGCCTCGGCATACCGCAAACCGGCGAAGACGATCAGGTCAAAATCATCGGCACCCTGTGTCGCAAACTTATCCATCAGGATTTCATCAATCAACTGAAGCAAGGTGACGCCACTCGGGTACTGACTTTGCTCAATCAGACCTTAACTTCATAAGGAAGCGGCTATGGAGTCATCCTTACGTTTAGTAGCAATCACCAACTGTCCTGCCGGCATCGCCCACACTTATATGGTGGCCGAAGCGCTTGAGCAAAAAGCACGCTCGCTCGGTCATACGATTAAAATCGAAACCCAGGGGGCAAGTGGTGTAGAAAACCGCCTGACGCAGGATGACATTGCCGCCGCCGATTACGTGATTTTAGCCACCGGGCGTGGCTTAAGTGGTGACGATCGGGCGCGATTTGCCGGGAAAAAAGTCTATGAGATCGCCATTTCCCAGGCGCTAAAAAATATCGACCAGATTTTCACACAGTTGCCTTCTCATTCGCAGATGTTTACCGCAGATAGTAGCGTTAAACTCGGTAAACAGGATGTCCAGCAAGGCAGTGTAATGAGCCACCTGATGGCGGGGGTTTCCGCTGCGCTCCCGTTTGTGATCGGTGGCGGTATCCTGGTCGCCATCGCGAATATGCTGGTGCAGTTCGGCTTGCCGTATACCGATATGTCGAAGGGTGCGCCGTCATTTACCTGGATTATCGAATCCATCGGCTATCTGGGCTTCACCTTTATGATCCCCATTATGGGGGCGTATATCGCGTGGTCGATTGCCGACAAACCCGCATTTGCCCCGGCGTTTCTGGTCTGCTATCTGGCTAACGACAAAGGATTGCTCGGCACCCAGTCTGGTGCTGGTTTTCTCGGCGCGGTGGTACTGGGTTTGGCAATCGGCTATTTCGTGCTGTGGTTTCGCAAAGTCCGTCTCGGCAAAGCGCTCCAGCCGTTGCTTGGCTCGATGCTAATCCCATTCGCCACTTTGCTGGTGTTTGGCGTGCTGACGTATTACGTTATTGGTCCGGTGATGTCGGATCTGATGAGCGGCCTGCTGCACTTCCTGAACACGATCCCCCCGTCCATGAAAATGGGCGCCGCCTTCCTCGTTGGCGCGATGCTGGCATTTGATATGGGTGGGCCCATCAACAAAACCGCATGGTTTTTCTGCTTCTCACTGCTGGAAAAACATATCTATGACTGGTACGCCATCGTCGGCGTAGTGGCGCTAATGCCTCCCGTCGCGGTAGGCATTGCCACGTATCTGACACCCAAACTGTTTACCTCACAGGAGAAGGCCGCCGCGAGCAGCGCGATTGTGGTCGGCGCCACTGTCGCCACCGAACCCGCAATTCCTTATGCCCTGGCCGCACCGCTGCCAATGATTACCGCCAATACACTCTCCGGTGGTATTACCGGAATGCTGGTGATCGCTTTCGGAATCAAACGCCTCGCGCCGGGATTAGGTATTTTTGATCCGCTGATTGGCCTGATGTCGCCGGTAGGCTCCTTTTACCTGGTGCTGGCTATTGGCCTCGCACTGAACATTGCGTTGATTATCATCCTGAAAGGGCTGTGGCTGAGACGCAAGACCGCGCAACAGGAACATGAACATGAACATGAACATTAAGTTACTTCAGCAATTATGCGAAGCCAGCGCGGTCAGTGGCGATGAACAAGAAGTGCGTGCAATTCTCATCAATGAGCTGGAATCCTGCGTGGATGAAATGACGTTTGACGGCCTCGGCAGTTTTGTTGCTCGTAAAGGTCATTGTGGGCCAAAGGTGGCAGTCGTCGGTCATATGGATGAAGTCGGCTTTATGGTCACACATATCGACGATAGCGGTTTTCTGCGTTTTACGACAATTGGGAGTTGGTGGAGTCAGTCGATGCTGAACTACCGGGTCACTATTTGTACACGCAAGAGATTTAAAATCCCTGGTGTTATCGGTTCCGTTGCACCGCATGCCCTCACCGAAAAACAGAAACAGCAACCACTGACATTTGACGAAATGTTCATTGATATTGGCGCAAGCAGCCGCGAAGAGGTAGAAAGGCGCGGTATTGCGATCGGTGACTTCATTAGCCCAGAGGCGAACTTTGCCTGCTGGGGCGACGACAAAATCGTCGGCAAAGCACTGGATAATCGTGTCGGCTGCGCCCTGATGGCAGAACTTTTGCAGTCCGTCGATAATCCGAATATCACCCTCTATGGCGTGGGCAGTGTGGAGGAAGAGGTGGGGCTGCGCGGCGCGCAAACCTCAGCAGAACACATCAGGCCCGACGTGGTTATCGTCCTGGATACTGCTGTTGCTGGTGATGTCCCTGGAATCGACAACACCAAATACCCATTGAAACTGGGTGAAGGTCCAGGGCTCATGCTGTTTGATAAACGTTATTTCCCAAATCAACAGCTGGTCGCTGCATTAAGGACGAGTGCAGAAAACAGTGGCGCCCCTTTACAGTTCTGTACCATGAAAACCGGAGCAACAGACGGTGGACGCTACAATGTGATGGGTGGCGGGCGCCCCGTCGCAGCACTCTGTTTGCCCACCCGCTATCTGCATGCCAATAGCGGCATGATTTCTGCAAAAGATTATGATGCATTGTTTACGTTAGTCCGTGAGCTGCTGACTTCATTGACGGCAGAGCAGATCAAAACTTTCACCGACTTTCGCCGGGTGATCTGATGCTCAGTGAACGCCAGTTAACGCTTGTCGACCTTCTTGAACAACGGCCTAACTCACTCAGCGAGCTGGCGCGGCAAACTGGCGTTTCAGGTAGAACAATCCTGCGCGATATTGATTACATCAATTTTACCCTCAGCGGGAAAGCGCGCATTCAGCCTGGTGGCAGTGCGGGTTACCAACTGGACATTATCGACCGGCGCAGCTTTTTTCAGCTTTTACAACGCCATGATAACGACGATCGTTTGCTGGCACTTCTGCTGCTCAATACCTTTACCCCCCGCGTACAACTGGCTTCTTCGCTTAATTTGCCGGAAACCTGGGTCGCAGACCGTCTGTCGCGACTGAAGCAACGCTATGAGCGTGCATTTTGTCTTTCCAGCCGCCTCGGTGTGGGCCATTTCGTTGATGAACCAGAAGAAAAACGGATTGTCCTGCTGGCGAATCTGCTCAAAAAAGACCCGCTGTTAATTCCTCTCCCCGGCGTGACGCGAGACACTGTCGAACGACTTACCAGCGCATGTGAACATCTTCTTGCTGAGTTCCCACTGACGTCGGGTGAATACCTCGCCAGTCTGGTGCTGGCGGTCTATGCACTGCGTAATCAACTCTCGGGCACATGGCCTGAATGTCGGCATACAGTGTTAAAAAATGCCGTAGAACAGGGCGGGATCTATCTTGGCGAGAACGCGTTAAAAACGCTGCACGGACTGCTGGATAAACAGCAACAACAGGCCATGACTTTGTCTGCCGATACCGTGATTGCTTTACTACAACGCGTACCTGGCGTCGCCAATTTGAACCTTATCGATACGCAACTGGTTGAAAATATCACGGGTCACCTGCTGAGATGCGTTTCGGCCCCCGTTTGGGTACCGGAACATCGCCAGAGCAGCATGAATAACCTGAAAGCGGCCTGGCCCGCTGCATTTGACATGAGCCTGCGCTTCATTGCGCTACTGCGTGAACAGTTAGAAATTCCGCTGTTTGACAGTGATCTGATCGGGCTCTATTTCGCCTGTGCGCTGGAGCGGCACCAAAATGAGCGTCAACCCATCATTTTATTATCCGATCAAAATGCGATTGCCACCATAAATCAGCAGGCTATTGAACGTGATGTATTGAATTGTCGGGTGATCATTGCACGCACTCCCAGTGATGTGTACGCGATAAGACAAGAAGTTGATCCCCTGTTGATCGTCAATAACAGCCACTATTTATTGGATGACTCATTAAAAAATGTCCTGACTATTAAAAATATTATTTCCGCAGTCGGGTCCGAACAAATCAAAAATTTTCTTGCCACGGCGTTTATTCGTCAGCAACCGGAGCGCTTCTTCTCTGAGCCGGGCAGCTTTCACTATATGAATCTCGCCGACGAAACCTGGCATCACATTACCCATCAGATTTGCGACAAACTCGTGGCGCAGGAACATATCACCCGTGATGAAGCACTGCGGATATGCGCCCGCGAAGATGAAGGCGAAAACCTGATTATCAATCATCTGGCGATCCCCCACTGCTGGAGCGAACAGAAGCGTCACTTTCGCGGGTTCTTTATTACTCTGGCGCATCCCGTACAGGTCAATAATGAACCGGTCAGCCATGTACTGATTGCTTGCGCTGCCGCTGACGCACGTCACGAATTAAAAATCTTCAGCTATCTGGCCAGCGTGCTGTGTCAGCATCCCGCCGAAACCATTTGTGAGTTAACGGGATATGACGCGTTTATGTCGTTGTTAAAACAATAATGACAGACACAAAAAAAGCGCCTCAAGGGCGCTCTTTCGACAATGGAGATGAACTTATTTCAGCAGTTCCGCCGTCATGTGCACGCGGTTACCGGTGTAAGCCTGAGTGATTTTATAGGAGCTTGCACCAGCCTGTTCAGCCTGAGCGGCGATTTTTGCTTCAGCACTTTCCAGAGTAGAACCGGTCGCGGTCACAGACTGGGCAGCAAAAGAACCGAAAGAGGTAGCGAGAGCGATAACTGCGACAAAAGTTTTGATGCTTTTCATGATATAAACCCTTTAACTTAGTTGTTTAAGTAAGGCACCGTGCCTTGATGTGATAAATAATAGGCCGTTACTCAGACAACTAAAAGCGGAAGGATTTGCCCGTCTCATTCAAATTAATTGAACCAAAATCACTCAGCGATTAAACGCTGCGGATGAGTATAAATGGTCGCCCTGCCTGGCTTACAGAACCCCACCAGCGTCAGATTGCAGCGCTCAGCGACTTCCACCGCCAGCGTGGTGGCAGCAGAGACCGCAAACAGAATCTCAACGCCGCACATCGCAGACTTCTGCACCATCTCATAGCTTGCGCGACTGGAAACCAGCGCCGCTCCCGGCATCCAGCTTTCGCCTTCGGCGGCACGGCGCCCCAGCAGTTTATCCAGCGCAACATGCCGACCGACATCTTCATGTCCGCCCGCCAGTTCACCCGATGGCATCACCCACGCCGCAGCGTGCGTACACCCGGTGAGCTGCCCCACAGGCTGAAAATCTTTCAGATGTCTTAATGCGTGATCAAGTCTGGAGAGGTTAAAAGTCTGGGTGAACGGCAGCGGCTGCACCGGTTTACCGATGTCATTGAGCTGCTCAACCCCGCACACGCCACAGCCGGTGCGTCCGGCCAACGCGCGACGGCGTTCTTTCAGCCCCATAAAACGGCGACTGGAAAGCTCGATCTGGACTTCAAGTCCATTACAGGAGGGAACCACATCCATGCCATAGATCTCGCGCGGGCTGTCAATGATCCCCTCAGACAAGGAAAAACCGACTGCAAAATGTTCCAGATCCTTCGGCGAGGCCATCATGACAACATGAGAAATGCCGTTATAAACCAGCGCCACGGGCACCTCTTCAGCGACCTCATCCGGCTGAGGGTGATGCAAATCCTCACGCTTCCAAAGGTTAACCTGGCGAGAGCTCGTGACATTAATCACATTTCCGACTTCTTTTGGATGTATCTTATTCACTTTCTTTTAACCGTATAAGAACACACGTACCAACATTGTGGTATTCTGTCGCAAGCCCCTCCTGGATGGGGGGAATTAACCCAATTCTGGACCTTTGCGGTCCCGTCCGCAAAGAAAAATAACAACCACACCCTGAGCGCTCACCAACATGAATGTGAAAGGGATGTGACAATGTCGAAAAAGGAGCAAACCATGCAGGTCAGCAGAAGGCAGTTCTTTAAGATCTGCGCTGGCGGTATGGCAGGCACCACGGCGGCAGCACTGGGCTTCGCGCCCGGCGTAGCGCTCGCGGAAACCCGGCAATATAAACTGCTGCGCACCCGCGAAACCCGTAATACCTGCACTTACTGTTCCGTTGGTTGTGGGCTGTTGATGTACAGCCTCGGCGACGGTGCAAAAAACGCCAAAGCGTCAATCTTCCATATCGAAGGTGACCCGGACCATCCGGTCAACCGTGGTGCGCTCTGCCCGAAAGGGGCCGGTCTGGTGGACTTCATCCACTCCGAAAGTCGCCTCAAATTCCCGGAATACCGCGCGCCAGGCTCGGATAAATGGCAACAAATCAGTTGGGATGAGGCATTTGACCGCATCGCGAAACTGATGAAAGAAGACCGCGATGCCAACTACATTGCGCAAAACGCTGAAGGCGTTACCGTTAACCGCTGGCTGTCTACCGGGATGCTGTGTGCTTCCGCGTCCAGTAACGAAACCGGCTTTTTAACGCAAAAATTCACCCGCGCGCTCGGTATGCTCGCGGTCGACAACCAGGCGCGTGTCTGACACGGACCAACGGTAGCAAGTCTTGCTCCAACATTTGGTCGCGGTGCGATGACCAACCACTGGGTCGACATTAAGAACGCCAACCTCGTCGTGGTGATGGGCGGTAACGCCGCTGAAGCACACCCGGTCGGGTTCCGCTGGGCGATGGAAGCGAAGATTCACAACGGCGCGAAGCTGATTGTGATCGATCCGCGTTTCACGCGTACGGCGTCGGTGGCCGATTTCTATGCCCCAATCCGTTCTGGTACTGACATTGCCTTCTTGTCAGGCGTGATGCTGTACCTGCTGACGAACGAAAAATATAACCGCGAATACACCGAGGCCTACACCAACGCCAGCCTGATCGTGCGTGAAGATTTCGGCTTCGAAGATGGCCTGTTCACTGGCTATAACGCGGATCAACGCAAGTACGACAAGACCAGTTGGAACTATGAGCTGGACGAAGAGGGCTTTGCCAAACGCGATACCACCCTGCAACACCCGCGCTGCGTCTGGAACCTGCTGAAACAGCACGTCTCCCGCTACACGCCGGACGTGGTGGAAAATATCTGCGGTACGCCAAAAGCCGACTTCCTGAAAGTCTGCGAGTACATTGCGGAAACCAGCGCGAAAGACAAAACCGCATCGTTCCTGTATGCCCTCGGCTGGACACAGCACTCCATCGGTTCGCAGAACATTCGTACCATGGCGATGATCCAGTTGCTGCTTGGCAACATGGGGATGGCAGGCGGCGGCGTTAATGCCCTGCGCGGCCACTCCAACATTCAGGGGCTGACAGACTTAGGCCTGCTGTCACAAAGCCTGCCGGGTTACCTGACGCTACCGAATGAAAAACAGCCGGACCTGCAAACGTATCTGGCCGCGAACACGCCAAAACCGCTGTTGAAAGACCAGGTCAACTACTGGGGCAACTACCCGAAATTCTTCGTCTCGTTGATGAAGGCCTTCTACGGCGATAAAGCGACAGCGGAAAATAGCTGGGGCTTTGACTTCTTGCCGAAGTGGGACAAAGGGTACGACGTGCTGCAGTACTTCGAGATGATGAAAGAGGGTAAGGTCAATGGCTATATCTGCCAGGGCTTCAACCCGGTTGCCTCATTCCCGAACAAAAACAAGACGATCGCATCACTGTCCAAACTGAAGTTCCTGGTGACGATCGATCCGCTCAACACCGAGACTTCCACCTTCTGGCAAAACCACGGTGAGTCGAACGATGTGGATCCGTCGAAAATCCAGACCGAAGTGTTCCGCCTGCCGTCCACCTGCTTCGCCGAAGAGAACGGCTCGATCGTGAACTCCGGTCGCTGGCTGCAGTGGCACTGGAAAGGCGCAGACGCCCCGGGGATCGCGGTCACCGACGGCGAAATCCTGGCCGGTATCTTCCTGCGCCTGCGCAAAATGTATGCTGAGCAGAGCGGTGCCAACCCGGAACAGGTGCTGAGCATGACCTGGAACTACTCCACCCCACATGAACCGGCATCGGAAGAAGTGGCGATGGAGAGTAACGGGAAAGCGCTGGCCGATCTCATCGACCCGGCAACGGGCGCAGTGATCGTCAAGAAAGGCCAACAGCTCAGCTCGTTTGCTCAGTTGCGTGACGACGGCACCACCTCCAGTGGCTGCTGGATTTTCGCCGGTAGCTGGACGCCGGAAGGCAACCAGATGGCGCGTCGCGATAACGCCGATCCGTCCGGTCTGGGCAATACGCTGGGCTGGGCATGGGCATGGCCGTTGAACCGCCGCATCCTGTACAACCGTGCTTCCGCTGACCCGCAGGGTAATCCGTGGGATCCAAAGCGCCAGATCCTGAAATGGGACGGCGCAAAATGGAGCGGGATGGACATTCCGGACTACAGCGCCGCCGCGCCAGGCAGCGACGTCGGGCCGTTCATCATGCAACCGGAAGGGATGGGACGTCTGTTCGCTCTCGACAAGATGGCGGAAGGTCCATTCCCGGAACACTACGAACCGTTTGAAACGCCGCTGGGTACCAACCCGCTGCACCCGAACGTGATCTCCAACCCTGCCGCCCGTATCTTTAAGGGCGACGCCGAAGCGCTGGGTAAAGCCGATAAGTTCCCGTACGTCGGAACCACTTACCGTCTGACCGAGCACTTCCACTACTGGACCAAGCATGCGCTGCTTAACGCTATCGCGCAGCCGGAACAATTTGTGGAGATCGGCGAGACGCTGGCGAACAAGCTCGGTATCGCCCATGGCGACACTGTTAAAGTCTCCTCTAACCGCGGCTATATCAAAGCCAAAGCAGTGGTGACTAAGCGTATTCGCACGCTGAAGGCAGACGGTAAGGATATCGATACTATCGGTATTCCGATTCACTGGGGCTATGAAGGTGTGGCGAAGAAAGGGTTTATTGCGAACACCCTGACGCCATCGGTGGGCGATGCCAACTCACAAACGCCGGAATTTAAGTCCTTCCTGGTGAACGTGGAAAAGGTGTAACGGAGACGACTTATGGCTTATCAATCGCAAGACATTATCCGTCGTTCCGCGACTAACGGTCTCACCCCCGCGCCTCAGGCGCGGGACTTCCAGGAAGAAGTGGCGAAGCTCATTGACGTCACCACCTGCATCGGCTGTAAAGCCTGTCAGGTGGCCTGTTCAGAGTGGAACGACATCCGTGATGAGATCGGCAGCAACGTCGGGGTCTATGATAACCCGGCGGATTTAACCGCTAAATCCTGGACCGTGATGCGTTTCTCGGAAGTGGAGCAGAACGACAAACTGGAATGGCTGATCCGTAAGGATGGCTGTATGCACTGCGCCGATCCGGGCTGCCTGAAGGCGTGTCCGGCAGAAGGCGCTATCATTCAGTATGCCAACGGGATTGTCGACTTCCAGTCCGAGCAGTGCATCGGCTGTGGTTACTGCATCGCCGGTTGCCCGTTCGACGTGCCGCGACTCAACCCGGAAGACAACCGCGTCTATAAATGTACGCTGTGCGTTGACCGCGTGACCGTCGGCCAGGAACCGGCCTGCGTGAAAACCTGCCCAACGGGTGCTATCCACTTTGGTTCCAAAGAGGACATGAAAACGTTGGCTGGCGAGCGTGTGGCAGAACTGAAAACCCGTGGTTACGACAATGCTGGCCTGTACGATCCGGCGGGCGTAGGTGGGACGCACGTGATGTATGTGTTGCACCATGCCGACAAACCGAATCTGTACCACGGTCTGCCGGAGAACCCGGAAATCAGCGCCACCGTGAAATTCTGGAAAGGGATCTGGAAGCCTCTTGCAGCGGTCGGCTTTGCCGCGACCTTTGCGGCCAGCATCTTCCACTACGTCGGTGTCGGTCCAAACCGTGCGGATGAGGAAGAGAACAACCTGCATGAAGAGAAAGACGATGAGGTGCGCAAATGAAAAGACGTGACACCATCGTGCGCTACACCGCGCCGGAACGCATCAACCACTGGGTCACCGCCTTCTGCTTCGTGCTGGCGGCGGTGAGCGGACTGGGCTTTTTCTTCCCGTCCTTCAACTGGCTGATGCAAATCATGGGCACACCGCAACTGGCGCGTATTCTGCACCCGTTTGTGGGCGTCATCATGTTTGCCTCGTTCATCATCATGTTCTTCCGTTACTGGCACCACAACCTGATTAACCGGGATGACATTTTTTGGGCGAAGAACATTCGCAAGATTGTCGTCAACGAAGAGGTGGGTGACACCGGGCGGTATAACTTCGGCCAGAAATGCGTGTTCTGGGCGGCGATTATCTTCCTGATGCTGCTGCTGGTGAGCGGTGTGATCATCTGGCGTCCGTACTTTGCGCCAGCGTTCTCCATTCCGGTGATCCGCTTCGCGTTAATGCTGCATTCATTTGCCGCCGTCGCGCTGATTGTGGTTATCATGGTGCATATTTACGCCGCGCTGTGGGTAAAAGGTACTATTACCGCGATGGTAGAGGGCTGGGTAACCCGCTCCTGGGCGAAGAAGCATCACCCGCGCTGGTACCGTGAAGTTCGCGAAAAGCAGGATAAGACCCAGTCGTAAGCAAAGGCTGTTCGTGAACCGATAAGATAACGCCGGAGACTGAGTTTCCGGCGTTTTTTTAAGGGATATTTTTGGCCTGACAGGCCGTTTTGACAACTTTTTGACAACTTTATACAGATTACAGACCAACCGACGTTACAGTCGCATAAGAATGGAGTCGATTCTTAAGACAAGGAGACGTACCGTGAATCTCAAACACCTCTTCGCAGCCCTGGCAATGGGACTGCTTGCGACAACAACGGCGGCACAACCGCCCGCGCCGAAAGTGACGATTAAATCCGAACTGGCTTCCCCTCTGGTGCTGGAAAACAGCCAGGACAAAAACTACCTCAAAGTGTCACTGACGGGTTTCCCGCTGCATGCAACCAAACGCAGCCCGATCAACCTCGCGCTGGTGATTGACCGCTCCGGCTCTATGGGCGGCGAGCGTATCGAAGAAGCCACAGAAGCTGCCGTAATGGCGGTGAACACTTTAAGCGCCCAGGACACGCTCTCGGTGGTGATTTACGACGACGTCGTGGATGTCATTGTGCCGGCGGCCAAAGTCGACAATAAAGCGAAACTTATCAGCCAAATCCGTGAACGACTGACCGCACGCGGCGGTACTGCCCTGTTTGCCGGTGTTAGCCGCGGTATCAAAGAAAACAGTAAATTCCTCGATAAGGCCCATGTTAACCGCATCATCCTGCTGTCTGATGGTCAGGCGAACATCGGCCCTTCCTCCACCAGCGAGCTGGCAGAACTGGGTAAGATTGCCGCCCGCAAAGGGATTGCCATCACGACGATGGGTATTGGCGAAGGCTACAATGAAGATCTGATGGCGGCGATTGCCCAGTACAGCGATGGCAACCACGTGTTTGTACAAAACACCGATGCCCTGGAGAAGGCATTTGCCCATGAATTTGGCGATGTCATGTCCGTCGTCGCTCAGGATGTGGTGGTGCAAATTAACGTCGCCGACAACGTTAAGCCACTTCGCCTGCTGGGGCGTGAAGGTGAAATCCGCGACAACACGGTGACCGTTAAACTGAACCAGCTTTACGCCAATCAGGAGAAATATGTCATGCTGGAAGTGCTGCCGGCGAAAGGCCAGGCCGCACAAAGCAAGCCGCTCGCTGAGGTCAACGTCAGCTATAACAACCTCGCCACCGGGCAGAAAGAGCGTTGGGATGACAAGATGGCCGTCAGCTATACCGCCTCAGCCAACGAGGTTCAGAAAGCGCAGGTGGAGGATGTGATCGTCGATTCCGCCATTCAGAAATCCGCCATTCAGAATGAGCAGGCGTTACAGCTCATCGATGAAGGCAAAATGGACGAGGCGAAAGCGATCCTGCGCGAAAACTCCAGTACACTCAGCGCGTTACCGCTTAGCGCACCGGCCGCCAGAATGAAGGCACAGGCGAGCGCAGAGGAAAATCTTAAGTTGCTGGACAGGATGGAAAGCGAAAGCAAAGAAGCGTCGCGCAAGTCGCTGAAAGAACAGAGTTATAAAACCAAAAACCAGAGTTCGAAATCGAACTGATCCACAAGGAGTGCTGGATGTTCAGACGTAAGCCGATTTATCTCGTCATTACATTGATGTTTTTTATTCTGCTTGCTTACCTGGGCGTTCGCACTCTGGAACATGAAGTCTTGTTGCGTCAGTACCAGACCCAAACCCTGGCGAAATCGCAAACCGCCAGCGTCGCCAGGGGGATCGAAAATATTCTGCAGCAAAAAGCCTCCCGCCTGCATGCGATTGGCGATTTTATCGACCCCGCAGAGGTCGCCACCCTCAGCGCGCTTAAAGAGAACGACAGCGACATTGCCGACGTCTTTATGCTGCGGAAAAATCATCTCCTTTACCCCGATGAGCGTCAGCCGTTGAGCAACAAGGATAAAGAGTGGGTACGCCTGCTCAGCCCGCTGGTCAACGATCCCAGCCAACTTGCCAGTCATATGACGCAAAGCGAGCAGGACACGCCGCAGGCCGGCTGGTTTATTAGTTTTGAGACTCCGGAACCGCTGTTGATCTACTGGCGGCAGAAAGAGGGGGCGATCATCGGCTTTCGCCTCTCCTGGGTACAGCTGATGATGGATATGGCGAACGGCATACAGGTGAACCCGGGGGATCCGCAGCAGATTGTCAGGGTGACGGAAAACGGCCGTCAGCTTTATCAGAACGCGCAGGCGGATCTGCGGCGGCTCACTTTACTGGACTCCCGCACGCTGGCGTATCCACTCACAACGTGGCAGGTCAGCGCTTACGGCGTCAACGCACCGCTCTGGCATATCTGGCTGTGGGGCGGCGCATTAATCGTCCTGCTGCTTCTCGCCGTCGCACTGTTGGGCGTCTCGCTGTGGCGGGAATATACCCGCGCGGCGCGTCAGGCGCGCCAGCAGGTCGATTTTGTCAGCCAGGTGTCACACGAACTGAAAACACCGCTGACCAACATCACGCTCTATGCCGAACTGCTGCGCGAAGGGCTGGATGATGAACAAACGCATGAGCGACGCTATGTGGATGTGATCACTCAGGAAGGCCAGCGGTTATCACGGCTTATCCAGAATATCCTGACCTTTACGCGCGCACCGAAACTGCATCTTCAGCCAGTCAATCTCCGCCGTCTGATGACAGAAATTACGCAGATCTTTACGCCTGCGTTGCAGGCTAAAGGCATGACGATTCACATGTCCTGCCCTGAGAATCTGATATTGCACAGCGATCGCGACGTGATCACGCAAATTGTCAGCAACTTTCTCAGTAATGCCGAAAAATACGCTTCGCAGGGCCAGCGCGTGGATCTGACCGTTGAACACGTTGCGGAAAACGTGGAGATCGCCGTTCGCGACTATGGTCCCGGTATTGCGGAAAATGAGATGTCCTTGATCTTCCGCCCGTTTTATCGGGTCAAATCCTCCATTACCGAGGGTGTTTCAGGTACCGGTATTGGGCTCACCATCGCTTGCCAACTGGCGCAACGCCTGCACGGCAAGATTCAGGTAACGGCGCAAGAGCCAGGCGTCCGCTTTACCCTTACGCTGCCGCAGGGATGAGAATATGAAGATACTGATTGCCGAAGATGATGCAAACATCCGCCAGGGTCTGGTGGATGCACTGTCGCGCGAGGGTTATTCGATCATAGCAGCACCGAACGGGCGCGCGGCGCTGGAGAGTTATCATCGCGACAAACCGGACTTTGTGCTGTTAGACATCATGATGCCCGAAATGGATGGCTATACCGTCTGCCGGGAAATTCGCCGCCAGAACGAACGCATTCCCATCGTGTTTCTCTCCGCCAAAGATGAGGAGATCGACCGTGTCGTGGGGCTGGAACTGGGTGCAGATGACTACATCAGCAAACCGTTTGGTATTCATGAACTGCGGGCGCGGATAAAAACCATCGCCCGTCGTTGTTTAAACCATAGCGCCACGCAGCCTAACCTCAGTTTTGCTTTTGGCGACCTGACGGTGTTCCCGAATGAACTGTGCGCCTGGCGCGGCGAGCAAAAGCTGGAGCTGACGCTGCGGGAAGTTCGCATTTTAAGCTGTCTTGAGCGTCATAAAAATCAGGTGGTTACGCGCGATATGTTGTTCGATGCGGCGTGGGGGTACGACTATTTGCCCAATAGCCGTACGCTGGATCAGCACATTTCCCGGCTCCGCAAAGTCATCGAACAGGATGCCAATCAGCCGCAGCTAATCCGAACGGTGCATGGTCTGGGGTATCGATATCAGGTATCGTAACGCACACATTGCGATGTCACCGCTATAACCCGCAGGCCGATTGCGGTTATCATTAATGACATTCACCAGCGCGGGCGCGAAATGCCCGCCAATTCACAGAGCGGATTACACCTAGCTAAATCTGCCTAACCAGGAAGTGACTGAATGAGCATTCGTATCATCCCGCAAGATGAGCTGGAAAAGAGCGAGAAACGCGCGACGGATATGATTCCACCGTTATTATTCCCCCGGCTCAAAAATCTGTATAACCGTCGCGCCGAGCGTCTGCGCGAACTGGCTGAGAATAACCCGCTGGGAGATTACCTGCGCTTTGCCGCGCTGATCGCCCATGCCCAGGAAGTGGTGCTGTATGACCATCCGTTGCAGATGGATCTCACTGCACGCATCAAAGAAGCCAACGATCAGGGTAAGCCGCCGCTGGATATCCACGTTCTGCCACGCGATAAGCACTGGCAGAAACTGCTGCACTCGCTGATCGCCGAACTGAAACCGGAGATGAGCGGCCCGGCGCTGGCGGTGATCGAAAATCTGGAAAAAGCCTCCGAACAGGAACTGGAACAGATGGCCAGCGCTCTGTTTGCCTCCGATTTCGCCGCGGTCAGCAGCGATAAGGCCCCGTTCATCTGGGCCGCGCTGTCGCTGTACTGGGCGCAAATGGCCAGCCTTATCCCGGGTAAAGCCCGCGCGGAATACGGCGAACAACGTCAGTACTGCCCGGTGTGCGGCTCGATGCCGGTCTCCAGCATGGTGCAAATTGGCACCACCCAGGGACTGCGCTATCTGCACTGCAACCTTTGTGAAACCGAGTGGCATGTGGTTCGTGTTAAATGCAGCAACTGCGAGCAAAGCCGCGATCTGCACTACTGGTCACTGGACAATGAGCAGGCGGCAATCAAAGCCGAAAGCTGCGGTGACTGTGGAACCTACCTGAAGATCCTCTATCAGGAAAAAGACCCGAAAGTGGAAGCCGTCGCCGACGACCTCGCGTCGCTGGTACTGGACGCGCGCATGGAGCAAGAAGGCTTCGCCCGCAGTTCCATCAACCCGTTCCTGTTCCCGGGAGAAGGGGAGTAAACGCCTTCAACAGGTGATGCCGGACGGTGCTTATCGTCCGGCCTGCAACTGATAAGGCGTAATGACGCCAGGTATCCCCGCGAAATCTCTGGTGTTGCGCGTCACA
The DNA here is from genome assembly GCF_030337175.1 of Citrobacter sp. Ca225. Taxonomy (NCBI): domain Bacteria; kingdom Pseudomonadati; phylum Pseudomonadota; class Gammaproteobacteria; order Enterobacterales; family Enterobacteriaceae; genus Citrobacter; species Citrobacter sp. Ca225. The sequence continues at coordinate 153,017 of NZ_JAOWCD010000057.1, forward strand.
AGCGCAAACCGATGAATCTGCGCGGTAGCCAGAATGATCGCGTCCGGAAGTTTCATCCCATATTCCTGCCTGAGATTCACGCTTCGCTCAGCAATTTCCTGTGAAACGCCGATGATGTTGAACGCACTCAACGCCACACGTGTACGATATTCCTGATGGTATTTTTTTGCCCCCACCATTACTTCCATCCAGGTAACCAGGCTGATGGCATTCTGCGGCGGATACGCTTCCAGTACATGCTGTGCTTCCTGGTGCCCGCTGAATAAATCAATCAGGATATTGGTATCGAACAGCACGGGTCCCTTTTGCATTACCATTCCTCGCGTAGCGTCCTCTGATACTCAACGCCGTCTTCCTCACAGCCCTGCCAGAGCCCCAGCGCATTGGAAATCGTGGTTTCAGCCTGGCCCTGCCTTTCAAGGTACTGTTCAACCGCTTCGCGCAACAACTCCGCACGCGGCAGGTTGCGCTGCTGCTTGAGATCGTCAAGGCGCTTGATCACCTCATCGGATAAGTCGAGTAATATTCTGCCCATGTCCATTCCAGCCATTATGCTCACATATACCTCCAGTATATCATTGGCGAATAATTTTCAAACAACATACACCGTCAGCAAGCAGAAAAAAAGCGATCTCCGTAGTGACTTTTCCTTTTGCGAGGCGCTTTCCAGAATTTTACTCTGCCCTAAATCCACCATTCTCTTTCATGAAAAACCAGGTTATAACACTGTATATTCATACATATTTCAGGGATTAAGAAAATGGCGCTTGAAAACGGGATTGCACAACGGGTCGAGGAATTTATCGCGGCGGGACGTCCTTCTGTTCGTCGGCAACATATTGATGACCGGAGAGCAGGCTATATCGCCAGTACCGCGCTGGCCGGAAAGACCGAAATGCGCGTAGAGGTCAGCGATGTTGAACTGGAGGGGATGACGCTGCGCGTCGTATCACCGCGCCATGCTTCGGGTGCTCTGCCCTGCGTTATTTACTACCACGGCGGCTGTTTCGTGAGCGGCGGATTTGCCACGCATGATAATCAGTTGCGACAACTGGCGTATACCAGCGGTTGCCGGGTGATTGCCGTACAATACCGCCTCGCACCAGAACACACGTTTCCTGCGGCGCATGACGATGCTGAAAAAGGGGCCAACCTGATCTGGCAATATGCGGAACAGCTTGGCGTTGAACGCCAGCACATCACGCTTGCCGGGGACAGTGCGGGCGGACACCTGGCGCTGGTGACAGCATTGCGCCTGAAGGCAGCAAAGCAATGGCTGCCCGCACAATTGATGCTGATCTACCCGATGCTCGACGCGACCGCGAAATGTGAGAGCTATACCCGCAACGGTCTGGACTACCTCATTACCCGTGACACATTGCTAACCGGGTATGAGATGTATATGCCCCATACCGATCGCCAGCATCCCGAAGCCAGCCCGCTCTGGCGAGATGATCTCAGCGGCTTACCGCCTACGCACATCATCACCGCTGAATTTGATCCGCTGTGCGACGAAGGCGAACTTTTGTATGAGCGACTGACGACCCAACACGTCGACTGCACCTGCCAGCGCTACCTCGGCGTGATTCATGGTTTTTTCCAGCTAGCTGGCGTCAGCCATGCGGCGCGCAGCGCAATGCAGGATATCGCCTGGCGCGTGACTATCCCGTCCGTTAGCGAAGAATAGAGAAGGGAGTTCCCCCTACTCTTCCTCGTTTCCGCCTTCTTCATAGGGACCAAACGGTTTGGCGGGCAGGACGATGTAAATACCTTCAAAAATAGCGCCCGGTGTGTCATTGCCCAGCAGCTCTACCTGCAGTTGAACCCGCGCCTTTTTCCCACGCGCCAGACGGTCAAGATCGCCGCTCAACGAGCCGAGATCGGCAACCGCGGCGGGTCTGCCGCTGATAGGTTTGCTATAGCGGATATGGGCGTCAGCGAGAATGATCGTGCCCCCAAGATGGCGCTCACGCAACATCAGCCAGATAAGCCCCCAGCCGGTCAGCGTAGCCAGCGAAAACAGGCTCCCGGCAAACAGCGTGTGGTGCGGATTTTGATTGCCCGTCTCCGGCATGGTGGTAATAAATTTTTGCCCGGTGTACTGCTGAATACGTACACCCATCTTCTCGCTCAGCGGGATGTGCTCATACCACGCCTGCTGTAGCTGTCCGCACCAGTCGCCGCGATGCAAAATGTCATCGAGCGAGGCAATCGGTTTGATCATCAAAAAGTGGCGAACCGGCGTAGTTTGCGGCGTGGTGATTTCGCCCTGATTGACAAAACCCAGTTTGGCGAAGAATTCGACAGCGTCTTCCCGTGCGCTACAGGTCACTCGTTTGACCCCTTCCTGACGTGCGACGGACTCCAGCGTCATTGCCATCAGCGTTCCCAGCCCCTTTTCCTGCACGGTGGGATCGACAGCCATGAAACGGATGGAAGCCTCATTATCGGCATTGATGTACAACCGCCCGACGGCAACCAGATTGCCCTCTTCATCGACCACCATCTGGTGGTGCGCCATTGCGTCCCAGGCATCACGCTCGGAACCCTTCGGTTGATGCAGCGGCTTGCGCAGCATTTCCCAGCGAAACTGATAGTAACGCTCTAATTCTTCTTCTGTTTGCGGTACTCGAAGGTGATACATAGCGGTACTCTCTCTTGTAACCCGCGGCCACGCCGGAAGCTGATTCATACCTGTAACCAGAACGTCACGGGGCCGTCATTCACCAGCGCAACCTGCATATCCGCAGCGAAGCGACCGGTCTGCGTGTTCATTTCCTGCTGGCGGCAGCGTTCGACGAAATAATCGTACAGGGCCTCCGCCCGCTCCGGCGTCGCCCCTTTAGAGAACCCCGGACGCATGCCGCGTTCGGTATCCGCCGCCAGCGTAAATTGTGAAACCACCAGCACACTCCCGCCCGCCTGTTGCACGTTCAGGTTCATTTTGCCTTCGGCATCGCTAAAAATACGGTAGCCGAGCACACGTTCACACAGGCGATTCGCTTTCTGCTCGTCGTCATCCTTTTCGACACCCAACAACACTAAAAGTCCTGAGCCAATTTCACCCGTCACTTCGTCCTCCACGGTGACGCTGGCACGGGTTACGCGCTGAATTAATGCAATCATGGTTGGTCTGCTTCTTCTTGTTCTGCGGCTTGTTTGAGTTTGCGGTATTCCCCGAGAGTGACAGTTATTTCCGCACCAAGCAAGACGATACACCACGTCCAGTACACCCAGACAAACAAAATGGGTACCACCGCTAACACGCCGTAAATAAGCTGATATGACGGGAACATGGTGATATAAAGCGCGAAACCTTTCTTTCCGGCCTCGAACAGGACCGCAGCGACAAAGGCGCCGACAATCGCATCCCGATTCGGTACGCGCGTGGTCGGCACCACGCTGTAGAGGAGCCAGAATGAGAGCCAGGAGAGGATCAGCGGGAAGAGACGCAGCACATCATCAATCACGGTATTGAGATCGCTGGCCCAGCGTAATGAGAGAAGATAGGAACTGATCGCCAGACTGGCCCCTGCCAGTAATGGTCCCAGCGTCAAAATCATCCAGTACACGGCAAAGGAGTACACTTTTGGCCGCGTGCGCGTGCTGCGCCAGATAGTATTTAGCGCGCTATCAATGGCATACATCAACAGCAGCGCGGTGACGATTAATCCGCAGGCCCCCACCGCCGTCATTTTGTTGGAGTTGGCGACAAACTGCTCAATGTAACGTTGAATCACATCGCCCGTTGCCGGGATAAAGTTGGCAAAAATAAAGTGTCGCAACTGGACGCTGACATCGGAAAACATCGGAAAAGCGGCGAAAAGCGCAAATACAACGGCGATCAGCGGCACTAATGAGAGCAACGAGACGTAGGCAAGATTCCCTGCCAGGGTCGTCATATTGTCCTCATCAATGCGCTTCCAGAGGAGCTTCAGCCAGGCCCAGATCGGTCGGGTATGATGCCTGGCTTTTTGATGCACGGTTTTTAGCATAACAACTTCGCGAAATACTCAGGAATGACGGTTTTATCGGTCACCAGAATGCTGGTTATCCCCAACTGGTTGGCCCCTTCTATATTATCGATGTTGTCGTCAAAAAAGACCGTGTCGCTCGCTGAAAAACCCTCTTGCTGTAACACATGCTGATAAATCCGTGTCTCCGGCTTGCGCATCCCCAGATCCTGCGACAAATAAATATGGTCCGCCGCCTGGCGAATTTCTGGATATTCCTCTGGCCAGAACGTCGTATGCAGCCGGTTGGTGTTCGACAGGACGACCACGCGATGCCCCTGCTCACGCAGTTTCTGCATGATATCGATAACCTCAGGCCGTAGCGCGACAAAAACGGCCTGCCAGCCATGGGAAAACTGTTCGTAGCTCAGCGACAGATCCATCTCATGACAAAGGGCCTCGGCAAATGCTTCATCGGTGATTTCTCCCCGTTCGTGCTGATGGAAGGCCTCACCCATCGTAAAGCTCTGCTTTAACGACGCCAGCGGCACACGGCTCAGATCGCTCCAGGTACCTAATACGCGGTTGAAGTCGATATCGACAATCACATTACCTAAATCAAAGATATAGAGCATGTCCCTTCTCCTTACTTGCCGTGGATGAATAACTGTAGCGGGAAAGGGGCGTTTTGACTATGTACCCGTCAGGGAAAGATGAAGGAAAAAAAGGCGATGCCCTGAGAGCATCGCCTTGTTCTGGTGTGATATTTCTCGGTTTCTTAGAAGCTGTATTTCACCCCGAGCATCGCAGAGGTATCGCTGTAGCTGTTGTCGCCCATTTGCTGCGCCACGTTACCCCACACCTGCAGACGCGGGTTGATTTGCCCTTCAATACCCACTTTCAGCTCACCAATGTTACGTGTCCCGCTGATGTCATCCTTGATGGAGCCCATCTGTACGGTCTGGTTATTGGTGTTGTGGATCCAGTTCGCTTCAATGAACGGCTGGAAATCACGGCCTTTATCGGTATCTTTCTCCGCATGACCTTTCAGGTAAGCACGGACGCCGAGGCGAGTCATCAGGTTGCCGTCAGTTTTGTCTTTAACCACCGTCCCGTTGTGCTCACGGTGTGAATCGGCCTGCACGTCCATCCAGATAACCTGCGCTTTCGGTTGGATCCAGTAGGTTTTATTTTCACTTTCCCCGACCAGGAAGCTATAACCGCCTTCAACAGACGCCGTGATACCATCGGATTTGTAGTTTTCGCTGGCCAGATGTTCGCCACTAACGGTGTTATCAAACCAGTTATACAGTACCCAGCTATCCAGATAGGTCCCGGTCTTATCCGCTTCATTGGCATACCAGGTGGCATACAGACCGACGCTGTAACCATCTACCTGTCCACGAGACGAATAGCCAGTGTAACTGTTACGGGTTTTACTTTTCTGGTTGGCATAACCCGCCATGGCACCCAGATGCCAGCGATCGAGGCCGTCGCTGCTCCACTGCGCCAGGTCGCCGCCTAACTGCAAAACATAACGGTTAGCGTTGGTTTTCAACTGCCCGCTGCCGTCAGTAAAGCGATTATGGCCCCCTACGTTACGCATCCACATACTGGTGACTTTTTCTTCGCCAGTCAGCATATCGGTATACTGAGTTTCACCCAGACGGTCATGCAGACGGGTGATAAACATCGTATTGGCCGCATAGTTGTTCGCCAGATAACTCCCGAATTCAGGGCGATACTGGTGCTCGACGGGACCCGGATATACTGGCGGTCCTGGAGGATCAGTTGGGTCTGGCTGCGCGGGATCGGGATCCGGCTCAGTCGGTGGTGGCGGAGGCGGCTCCACTGGCGGCGGATCCACCGGTGACAGCTCGCTGGTCAGATACCAGTCACTGGCTTTTTTCACCACGTCATAGTCGTACGCACCGGCGACGATACGCCCTGATTTGGTAAAGGTACCGTCAGAGTTTCCGGCAACCTCAACAATTTTAATCCCATCGACGGTCAGTTCACCCACACCACCAATGTTGTTGATCCCCACTTTGGTATTACCGGAGGTATCGCCATTCACTTTCAGCATGTCAGTTAATGAACCGTCACCTTCCAGTACGGTATTCAGCACTAACAGCGCGTTGGTCCCGATGTAGTTTCCTATCACAGTCAATGTTTTGAAGGTTCCCGCATCATCGCGAGACACGCCGTCAGGACTGTAGCGCAGCGTCGCCTGATCCAGCGTCAGATTAGAGACCACGGAATTTCCAGTCATCGTCCATTCGCTGCTGGCGCCCTTCATACTCAAATCCAGCGAGCCGTGGTAGGTTGCATTACTATTCTCTTGTGAGGAATCGGCTTTGCCTACAAAGCGGCTTCCATCTTCCATACGCAGATCCATGGTGCCGCCATAATAAGCACGTAAATTGCCTTCAATGTCGTACACACCTGAGTCAGCCGTATCGGTAGCGTAATCCCATGAACGAATGACGGCCTGCGAACCATATGCGTAAATGGCATAAGCGCCACTGTCAGTTACCTGAATTTTCGTGTCGCCACCCAGGTTCACCGTTGCGGACTCAGTAGATGAAGACGCATAAACGCCGTGCGCAGTGACACCAGAGGTTTTTAAATCAACGTTATTTAGGTTTATGGTTCCTTTACGCCCCACATACACTGCATGTGCATTTCGACCTGACGTCGTGACTGACGTCGCGCCATTGAGCGTAATATCCGCATTTCCTCTTGCCGTTCCTGTCAGTTGTGCAGGATCTCTACCTGCATAAATACCATAACCTGTATTCATGCTTCCGGGACCACGAGTAACAATATCCGTATTCCCATGAATAATTATGGATGACTGGGCATTGTCTTTATTCGCCGATGCGTTAGCACGTAACCCCATTCCATTTTCAGCATCAACGGTCACGTCGCCATTGACTTCAACGATTGAATAATCCGCCTGGAGTTCACGACCGATATTTATACCATCAGCGCTACTTCCTGTTGCGGTGATGTAAATATTATCGGCAATCAGCTTGCCCCCAGCATTTTTAGAATGGATTCCATCTGCTGCAGTGCCTGTGGTATTGATAACCAGATTTTTGAACTTATAACCAATATTATCAATATAGACACCCCAACCTGTTAGGCCAGCAGTAGTACCTTCTGAAGTTGTATCAATACGCACTTCATCAAAACCACTGTAATCCCTTGCCGACCCGCCAAGTGGATTGCCGTAGTGATAGATTGTGGTGTTATCGCAAAAGAGTTGAGCAGTGGTGGTGTAACCGCATGCCGCAGCGACTTGCCCGCTAAATCCTCCGAGCGCCAGCGCACTGGCGATACAGAGTGCCAATTTCCCCGGTGAGGGTGGTTTGCATTTCATTTTTTGTGTTTTCATAGGAATACCTTTTCCGTACTACTCTTTTTTCGGATAAGAGCATAAAAGACGCAGTAAAAATTAATTAAAAGGCAAAGCGGGTCCGTTCATCTTTAAAACCTTAAAGATTCACTTACCTTAAAATTATAAATCTTTCCTTTTGCGCGATTAATACAGTTATTCAAAGGTTATGTCAACGGGGGTTGAACTGACGAAAAAGCAAAAATAATAAAATGACATCCATTTATTTATATTATTCCTGGGTGTTTTTTTAATGAATAAAAAGAGTGCGTAACGAGGGTAAAAAAAGCTTACGAATCAATGCGCATTAAAAGCACAATTTGATACTTCATGCGAGTTTTAGGATTTTTATACATAATACCAGGACGTTTAACTATTTATATTTTTTGTGATAAGAACCGCCTGAACGGCGGTTTATTTTGAAAGGAGTCTGTTACGAAGAAACGCCATCATCCTGGTCTGGGCTCACCTGAACGATTTCAACCTGATGAGTCTGAAGAAGCGTATGCAGAGCCGGGCCAGGGAGTTCATCAGTAAACAACGCGGTTACCGCAGAAACATTGCCAATTTCTACCGCCGCCGAGGCGTGGTATTTCGTATGATCGGCAGCAAGCAGAATATGGCGGGAGTGAGCCATCATCGTCTTCACCACACTGGCCTCATTGACGTCAAATTCCAGCATCGCGCCATCGCTTTCAATCGCCCCGACGCTGGTGACGAGGTAGTCCGCCCGGAAATCAGCGACAAACGCAGTCGCAGAAGGGCCAATAATCCCGCTGTTATGTGGACGCAGCGTTCCACCGGGGACCATCACTTCGAAACGGGGATTGTTATAGAGAATATGCGCAACCCGAAGGCTGTTGGTGATGATGCGCAGATGATTGTGGTTCAACAACGCCCGCGCCACTTGCTCTACGGTAGTACCAATGGTGATGAACACCGTTGAACCATCTGGAATGTAGTCCGCCACCGCTTCCGCGATGGCTTTTTTCTCTTGCGTCCACGAGACTTCACGTTGCTCAAAGGCAGTGTTAACCACGCTGGACGCGCGGCCAGCGCCACCGTGATGACGGGTAATCAGCCCCTGTTCGCTTAATTTACGGATATCACGGCGCACCGTCTGCGTAGAGACATCCAGTAAACCCGCCAGTTCGTCAATGTTCATATACCCACGCTCACCAACGAGCGATAGCAATTGATCATGCCGTGGGTTACCGGTCAGTTCGGTAAAACTCATGAAAATTCCTCGAAAAACCATTGCCCTGCATTTTATACAAAAAGTGACAGAAAAGATCGGGTTTGATCACAGTCAGGAATTCCCGCACGCCCACCTGGTCGGGTACACTTCAGTGCCGCCACCCCACTGGCGAACCTGACCGCGTCTTTCAGTTCGCTTCCTGATGCGAGGCTGAATGCCAGCGCACCGTGGAAAACGTCGCCTGCCCCGGTTGTATCCACCACATCCACTGCAAAACCGGCCTGGTGTTGCAGCGTGCCATTTTCTATCCAGTCACACCCTTCACTACCTTGCGTGACGTAGACATGTCCATTTGTGAGCGTTTGTGATTGTTTCAACGCATTGGCGGTCTCATTGATGCCCGTCAGGCGCGCCAGACCCGGGGCCGAAAACACAGCATGATCGCTTAAGGCCACCAGCTCGCTGATGTCCTGAGGCGTCACATCACCATCCAGCAGCGTCTCCACGCCCGCCTGATGCGCCAGCGTAAAGGCCTGCTTTGCCCCTTCATGCCAGCGAACGTCCGCCAGTACGATATCCCACTGGGAAAAGTCGATGTCATTGAGCCAGTCGGCCTCCGCCGGCAAATCGGGGCTCGGGAAATTGACGATAATCCGCTCCCCTTGAGCATCAACCATGATAGCCGATTGCGACGACTTTGCCCCCGCATAGCGCCGGGTGTAACGGGTATTGACCCCCAGAGATTCCAGCTCCGCCAACAGGTGTTTTCCGGTGTCGTCATCGCCCACACGGCCAATAAAGTTTACCTGTGCCCCTAACTTCGCCGCTGCCACTGCGGCAGTGGCGGCTGGTCCACCGCCCACCTCGGTATAACGACGCGCCACATATTTACCGCCTACAGCCGGTAACGTTTCTACGTAATAGATGCGATCCAGCACGGTAATACCTACACAAGCAATACGAATCATGGTCGTTCCTTAAGCATTTCGGGATGAGATTATTTTAATTCCACAAAATGTTTAAAAAGTGACGGCTGTCAATTTTTTGACCATAAATTACAAATACGATCAAAAACAGACAGAAACAACCGGTCATAATTGACAAAAAATGACACCACCGTCTCAGGAGAACGATATGGCAGTCATCGCATTTATCGGATTAGGACAGATGGGCGCCCCAATGGCGAGCAACTTACTCAAACAGGGTCACCAACTTAGCGTTTTTGACGTTAACCCCGATGCCGTCCAACGTCTGGTCGAAAAAGGGGCACAACCAGCCCGCTCTCCAGCACAGGCCGCAGAAGGCGCTGAGTTTGTCATCACTATGCTGCCCAACGGCGATCTGGTGCGCAGCGTATTATTGGGCGAAAAAGGCGTTTGCGAACGCCTCTCCCCACAAGCGCTGGTGATCGATATGTCAACCATCCATCCCTTGCAGACTGACAAGCTGATCGCCGACCTTCGCGTTAAAGGCTTCGCCATGATGGATGTCCCGGTCGGGAGAACCTCGGATCACGCCGTTGCCGGTACATTGCTGTTGCTGGCGGGCGGCACACCGGACCAGGTCGAGCGCGCCACACCGGTACTGATGGCAATGGGGAATGAGTTGATTAACGCCGGCGGCCCAGGAATGGGGATCCGCGTGAAGTTGATTAACAACTACATGAGCATTGCGCTGAATGCCCTGTCAGCCGAAGCCGCCGTGCTGTGTGAAGCGCTGGGTCTCTCCTTCGATGTCGCGCTACAGGTCATGAGCGGGACACCCGCAGGTAAAGGTCACTTCACCACCTCGTGGCCGAACAAAGTGCTGAAAGGCGATCTTTCCCCGGCCTTCATGATCGACCTGGCCCACAAAGATCTCGGCATCGCGCTGGATGTCGCCAACCAGCTGCACGTTCCTATGCCGCTCGGCGCGGCGTCCAGGGAAGTTTATAACCAGGCACGAGCCGCTGGCCGTGGGCGGGAAGACTGGACCGCCATTCTTGAACAGGTTCGCACTTCTGCCGGACTGAAAAACCACCATTGACAGGTAAAAAGGACTGAAGAATGACCACGTACACCCTGAAAGATATCACCAGACCTTCCGGCGGTTTCGCCATGCTGGCCGTTGACCAGCGTGAAGCAATGCGCCTGATGTTTGCCGCCGCAGGCACGCCAACGCCGGTCACCGATCAGCATCTCACGGATTTTAAAGTCAATGCTGCAAAAATTCTCTCGCCGTATGCCTCCGCGATCCTGCTTGACCAACAGTTTTGCTACCGCCAGGCGGTAGAGCAGAACGCCGTTGCCAAAAGCTGCGCCATGATTGTCGCCGCCGACGCCTTCATCCCGGGTAATGGCATCCCCGTCGACAGCGTAGTGATTGATAAAACCATCAATCCTCAGGCCGTCAAGCAGGATGGCGCGAAAGCCTTAAAACTGCTGGTGCTCTGGCGCAGTGATGAAGATGCGCAGCAACGTCTTGAAATGGTGAAAGAATTTAATACGTTGTGCCATAGCCAGGGTCTATTGAGCATCATCGAACCGGTAGTCCGTCCGCCGCGTCGCGGCGATCAATTCGATCGCGAACAGGCGATTATCGATGCCGCCAAAGAACTGGGCGACAGCGGCGCCGATCTCTATAAGGTCGAAATGCCGCTGCAGGGTAAAGGCACGCAGCAAGCCCTGCTCAGCGCGTCTCAACACCTGAACGAACACATCAATATGCCGTGGGTCATTCTCTCTTCCGGCGTTGATGAAAAGCTGTTTCCACGCGCGGTCAGCGTTGCAATGAGTGCTGGCGCTTCTGGCTTCCTGGCCGGTCGTGCGGTCTGGTCATCGGTGATTGGCCTGCCGGACAGCGAGATGATGCTGCGTGATGTGTCTGCACCTAAATTGCAACGCTTAGGTGAAATTGTCGATGAAATGATGGCCCGCCGCCGTTAATACGAGGATCAAAGCATGAAATGGTTTAACACCATGAGCCACAACCGCTGGCTGGAGCAAGAAACCGATCGCATCTTCAATTTTGGTAAGAACGCGGCGGTGCCAACCGGATTCGGCTGGCTGGGTAATAAAGGACAGATCAAAGAAGAGATGGGCACGCACCTGTGGATCACCGCCCGCATGCTGCACGTCTATTCCGTCGCCGCAGCGATGGGCAGACCGGGCGCTTACAGCCTGGTTGATCACGGTATTAAGGCCATGAACGGCGCGCTGCGGGATAAAAAATACGGTGGCTGGTACGCCTGCGTGAATGATGAAGGCGTGGTAGATGCCTCCAAACAGGGATACCAACACTTTTTTGCACTGCTGGGCGCTGCCAGCGCGGTCACCACCGGACACCCTGAGGCCAGGAAACTGCTCGATTACACCATTGAAGTCATTGAGAAATACTTCTGGAGTGAAGAAGAGCAAATGTGTCTGGAATCCTGGGATGAAGCGTTTAGCAAAACCGAAGACTATCGCGGCGGCAATGCCAATATGCACGCCGTGGAAGCCTTCCTGATTGTTTACGACGTCACCCATGACAAAAAATGGCTGGATCGTGCGATCCACATCGCCTCGGTCATCATTCACGATGTCGCCCGCAAAGGGGAATACCGGGTCAATGAGCATTTCGACGTGAACTGGAACCCGGTCCGCGACTACAACAAAGACAACCCCGCCCACCGTTTCCGCGCCTATGGCGGCACGCCAGGCCACTGGATTGAGTGGGGCCGTCTGATGCTGCATATCCACGCCGCGTTAGAAGCGAGAAGCGAACAACCGCCCGCCTGGTTACTGGAAGACGCAAAAGGTCTTTTCCACGCCACCATTCGTGATGCCTGGGCGCCCGACGGCGCTGACGGCATCGTGTACACCGTTGACTGGGATGGCAAACCCATTGTTCGTGAACGGGTGCGCTGGCCGATTGTAGAAGCAATGGGTACCGCCTATGCGCTATATACGGTCACGGGCGATCGCCAGTACGAAACCTGGTATCAGACCTGGTGGGAATACTGCATTAAGTACCTGATGGATTACGAAAATGGTTCCTGGTGGCAGGAGCTGGATGCGGACAACAAGGTCACAACCCGGGTATGGGACGGTAAACAGGATATTTATCACCTGTTGCACTGTCTGGTTATCCCACGTTTACCGCTGGCACCGGGCCTTGCTCCTGCGGTTGCTGCCGGTCTTCTGGATATCAACGCCAGGTAAGCAACGAGGATAGCAGCCATGCATAGCGGTGGAAAAACACTTCATCTTCAGGCCGGGCACTACTGCGCGAAAATAGTCACCGTTGGCGCCGGATTAGCAGAATTGACGCACCGTGGGCGTCACGTCGTTATTCCCCATAAGCCGGAAGAGATACCGTTGGCACATTTGGGAAAAGTGCTAATACCCTGGCCAAATCGCGTGGCAAAAGGCTGCTATCAACATAACGGCAAGCGCTTCCAGCTTGCCATTAACGATCCGGTTACGCATAGCGCTATTCATGGATTACTGGCCTGGCGGGACTGGCAGATTAATCAGCAGTCTAAAACGGAAGCGTCACTGACGATTTTTCTGCCGCCTTCTTATGGTTATCCCTTTGCGCTGGTTTCAGAGGTGATTTATCGACTGGAGGAAACACACGGGCTGCATGTCTTTATTCGTACGCAGAATCTGAGTGACGAAATCGCACCGTATGGTGCCGGAGCCCATCCCTATTTGACCTGCAATCTGCACCCCATTGATGGTTGTGAATTGACGCTTCCTGCGAGTGAAGAAACAGGTAGTGAACGGGATTTCACAACGCCGCGACGCATTGCAGGAACCTCTATCGATCATACATTCAGGGTCTTAACACCTGAGGTTGAGTGGGAAGTCAGGATGACCTGTGCCTCACAAAACATAACGACTTTTTTACGCAGCCATCAACCCTGGCTGCAGGTATATACCGGCGAGAAATTAGCAAGGCGTGGTCTTGCAGTGGAACCGATGACCTGCCCACCCGATGCCTTTAACTCCGGAACAGGCCTGATTTATCTCGCGCCAGGAGAAACACATCAGATGCATTTTCTCATCGGCAGCGAATAAAAGATTTCCGACAAATTACCGAATTACCCTATTTATTACGGAGACGATGATGAATTCGTTACAACAACGGTCAACCCCATTAGAGCTGACGACGTTACAGAATGGATTTACGCTTACGTACCACCAGCGATTAATTTTACGTCACAGCGAAGCAGCTCCCTGTCTGTGGGTTGGTGCTGGCGTCGCCGATATCGACATGTTTCGTGGCAACTTCAGCATTAAAGACAAACTTAACGAGAAAATTGCCCTGACCGATGCCACTGTCAGTGAATCAGCCGACGGCTGGCGAGTACGCTTTAGTCGTGGTGATGCCGTCACGGCGACGCTACGCATCTCCACCGATGAAGCGGGTCGTTTGCAACTGGATCTGCACAATGACGATCCCGACCATAACCGTATCTGGCTGAGACTGGCGGCTAACCCGAATGACCATATCTACGGTTGCGGCGAGCAGTTCTCTTACTTCGATCTGCGTGGCAAACCGTTTCCACTGTGGACCAGCGAACAGGGGGTGGGCCGTAACAAAACCAGCTACGTCACCTGGCAGGCCGACTGCAAAGAGAATGCAGGCGGCGACTACTACTGGACCTTCTTCCCACAACCCACGTTTGTCAGTACGCAGAAGTATTACTGCCACGTTGATAACAGTTGCTACATGAATTTTGACTTCAGCGCGCCGGATTATCACGAACTGGCGCTGTGGGAGGAGAAAACCACCCTGCGTATTGAATGCGCCGACACCTATATCGCGCTGCTGGAAAAACTGACCGCGCTGTTAGGTCGTCAACCCGAGTTACCAGACTGGATTTATGATGGCGTCACACTGGGCATTCAGGGCGGCACCGACGTTTGCCAGAAAAAACTGGATACGATGCGCCGTGCTGGCGTGAAGGTAAACGGCATCTGGGCGCAGGACTGGTCCGGGATCCGCATGACTTCATTCGGTAAGCGCGTGATGTGGAACTGGAAATGGAACAGCGACAACTATCCACAACTGGACAGCCGTATCAAACAGTGGAATGCCGAAGGCGTGAAATTCCTTTCATATATCAACCCGTATGTCGCCAGCGATAAAGACCTGTGCGCCGAAGCGGCAAAGCACGGCTATCTGGCAAAAGATATGTCAGGTAATGATTACCTTGTTGAATTTGGTGAGTTTTACGGCGGCGTGGTTGATTTGACCAACCCGGCGGCCTACGACTGGTTCAAAGACGTCATCAAGAAAAATATGATCGCACTCGGCTGCGGCGGCTGGATGGCGGACTTTGGCGAATATCTGCCGACCGACACGGTTCTGCATAACGGCGTCAGCGCGGAGATCATGCATAACGCCTGGCCTGCGCTGTGGGCAAAATGTAACTACGAGGCATTACAGGAAACCGGCAAACTCGGCGAGATCCTGTTCTTTATGCGCGCAGGCTATACCGGCAGTCAGAAATACTCGACCATGATGTGGGCGGGTGACCAGAACGTGGACTGGAGTCTGGACGATGGACTCGCCTCCGTTATTCCCGCTGCCCTGTCGCTGGCTATGAGCGGTCACGGCCTGCACCACAGCGATATTGGCGGCTATACCACCCTGTTTGAGATGAAACGCAGCAAAGAGTTGCTGCTGCGCTGGTGTGATTTCAATGCTTTCACGCCCATGATGCGCACCCACGAAGGTAACCGTCCCGGTGATAACTGGCAGTTTGACAGCGATGAGGAAACCATCGCCCATTTCGCCAGAATGACGACCGTGTTTACGACGTTGAAGCCGTACCTTAAGCAAGCCGTCGCGCAAAACGCCGCAACTGGCTTGCCAGTTATGCGTCCGTTGTTCCTGCATTACGAAAACGATGCGCGCACCTACACCCTGAAATACCAGTACCTGCTGGGGCAAGACCTGCTGGTCGCTCCGGTACATGAGCAGGGCCGCTGCGACTGGACGCTGTATCTGCCGGAGGATCATTGGGTGAATCTCTGGACAGGTGAAACGCAAAGTGGCGGCGAGGTAACCGTGGATGCGCCATTAGGTAAACCGCCAGTCTTTTATCGCGCGAAAAGTGAGTGGGCGTCGCTGTTTGCATCTTTACGCCACTTCTAATAAGGCTCGCCCATGGGAAAACTCATGGGCAAATGAGGGATAATCATGAGTCAAAACATAACCAACCCGGCAACCCTACGCTTGCCCTTTAAGGAAAAACTCGCCTACGGAATGGGTGATTTAGGTTCCAATATTCTTCTGGATATCGGTACGCTCTATTTACTGAAGTTTTATACCGATGTTCTCGGTTTACCGGGCACCTATGGCGGTATCATTTTTCTTATTGCCAAGTTTTTTACCGCGTTTACCGATATGGGAACCGGTATTATGCTCGATTCACGGCGTAAAATCGGTCCAAAAGGTAAATTCCGTCCTTTTGTTATGTACGCTGCGTTTCCGGTGACCCTGCTGGCTATCGCTAACTTTGTCGGTACACCGTTTGAAATCACCGGAAAAACGGTCATGGCGACCGTCCTGTTTATGCTCTACGGGCTGTTCTTCAGCATGATGAACTGTTCCTATGGCGCAATGGTGCCCGCCATCACCAAAAACCCGGACGAACGCGCCTCGCTCGCCGCCTGGCGGCAGGGTGGCGCGACGCTTGGCCTGCTGCTGTGCACCGTCGGTTTTGTGCCGGTCATGAACCTGATCGAAGGCAATTCGCAACTGGGGTATATCTTCGCCGCGACGCTGTTCTCGCTGTTCGGGTTGTTCTTTATGTGGTGCTGCTATGCCGGGGTGAAAGAGCGCTATGTCGAAATGAAACCTGTCGACGCGGCGCAAAAACCGGGATTATTGCAGTCCTTTCGCGCCATCGCCGGTAACCGTCCGCTTTTCATCCTGTGTATTGCCAATCTCTGCACGCTCGGCGCATTTAACGTCAAGCTGGCGATCCAGGTTTATTACACCCAGTACGTGCTGAACGATCCGATTTTGCTGTCGTGGATGGGCTTTTTCAGCATGGGCTGTATCTTCATCGGCGTCTTTTTAATGCCGGGGATGGTGCGTCGCTTTGGCAAGAAAAAGGTCTATATCGGTGGCCTGCTGATCTGGGTTGCAGGCGATCTCCTCAACTACCTCTTCGGCGGAGGCTCGGTCAGTTTTGTCGCGTTCTCCTGCCTGGCATTCTTCGGCTCTGCGTTTGTGAACAGCCTGAACTGGGCGCTGGTTTCCGACACGGTGGAATACGGCGAATGGCGAACTGGCGTGCGTTCTGAAGGGACGGTTTACACCGGTTTTACGTTCTTCCGTAAGGTTTCACAGGCGCTGGCCGGCTTCTTCCCGGGATGGATGCTGACCCAAATTGGCTATGTGCCTAACGTGGTGCAATCGGCGGGAACGGTCGAGGGGTTACGGCAGCTGATCTTTATTTATCCCTGTGCGCTGGCGGTCGTCACCATCATTGCAATGGGCTGTTTCTACAACCTCAACGAAAAAATGTATATCCGTATCGTTGGCGAAATCGAAGCCCGTAAACAAACGATTTAAAACAATAATATCCAACGCCCTACGGGGCGTTATGAGAGGCGATTATGTCTGACCATGATCCGCTAACGCTGAAACTGAGCCTGCGTGAGAAGTGCGCCTACGGCATAGGTGATTTCGGCTCAAACCTGATGCTGTGTATCGGGACGCTGTATCTGCTTAAGTTTTATACCGATGTGCTGGGGATGCCTGCGTATTACGGCGGCATAATCTTCCTGGTGGCGAAGTTCTTTACTGCCTTTACCGATATATTAACCGGTGTATTGCTGGATTCACGCCGTAATATTGGTGTAATGGGTAAATTCCGCCCCTTCATACTTTATGCCTCTTTTCCCGTGGCGCTGGTTGCCAGCGCGCAGTTCTTTGCCACGGACTTTACCTTAACGGTGAAGACGACGCTGGCCACCCTCCTGTTTATGCTGTTTGGTTTGTTTTATAGCCTTATGAACTGCTCTTATGGTGCAATGGTGCCAGCTATCACCAAAAACCCGCACGAACGCGCCCAGCTTGCCGCCTGGCGCCAGGGCGGCGCAACCATTGGTCTGCTGCTGTGTACCGTCGGCTTTATGCCGATTCAGGCGTTGTTTACCCGTTCGCCATCGTTGGGCTATTTAATTGCCGCGCTGATTTTCTCCGTGTGCGGACTGTTCAGTATGTGGTGGTGTTTCCGTGGCGTTAAGGAACGTTACATCGAAATCGTGCCAGATCACCATAAGCCTGGCATTCTCAAGTCGTTCTGCGCCATTTTCCGCAACCCACCTCTGTTAGTGCTGTGTATTGCCAATCTGTGTACGCTGGCAGCGTTCAACATCAAACTGGCGATCCAGGTCTATTACACACAGTACGTTCTGAACGATATCCATTTGCTCTCATGGATGGGCTTCTTCAGCATGGGGTGCATTCTGGCAGGTGTACTGTTAGTACCCATGACCGTAAGGCGTTTCGGTAAAAAACAGATTTATCTCGGAGGGCTAACACTCTGGGCAGTTGGGGATATCCTGAATTTCTTTTGGGGCGGAACCTCCTTTTTATTCGTCACCTTTTCTTGTGTAGCCTTCTTCGGTACCGCCTTCGTGAACAGCCTGAACTGGGCGCTGGTGCCGGATACCGTGGATTACGGCGAATGGAAAACGGGGATTCGCGCAGAAGGTTCCGTCTATACCGGATATACCTTTTCGCGCAAGATTTCCGCTGCGCTGGCGGGGTTCCTGCCCGGAATGATGTTGACCCAGATTGGTTATATCCCCAACATCGCGCAAAGCGACGCGACCTTACTGGGATTACGCCAGTTAATTTTTCTCTGGCCCTGTGGTCTGGCGATTATTGCTGCACTGACCATGGGTTTCTTTTATAAGCTTAACGAAGCGCGTTTTGCTTTCATTATCGAGGAAATAAATCAACGAAAAAAGAGCACCATTCGTTCTGACGTAAACAATAACAATAAAAACATCGCTACGGTAAATCTTTAAACAAATCTTGCCGCTATTTCCATCCAGATGGATGGCGGCTTCCCTACGCTTAAAAAATGGATTTATGATGAAAACATTACATACTCTCATTCTGTTATCTTCAGTGATATCCACCTCTGTAGTTGCTGGCGCTTATGTCGAAAACCGGGAGGCGTATAATCTGGCATCCGATCAACAAGAGATCATGCTGCGCGTTGGCTATAACTTTGACATGGGTGCGGGCATTATGCTCACTAATACCTATACGCTCCAGCGTGAAGACGAGTTAAAACACGGCTATAACGAGATCGAGGGCTGGTATCCGCTCTTCAAACCCACGGATAGATTAACGATCCAACCTGGCGGGTTGATTACCGACAAGAGTATTGGCTCCAGCGGCGCGGTGTATCTGGACGTGAATTACAAGTTTACACCGTGGTTTAATCTGACGGTGCGTAACCGCTACAACCATAATAATTACAGCTCGGTCGATTTAAATGGCGATCGTGATAATAACGATACCTATGAGATCGGCAACTACTGGAACTTTATTATTACCGATAAATTCTCGTATACCTTTGAACCCCACTATTTTATGCGGGTGAATGATTTTAATAGTAGCAATGGCAAGGATCATCACTGGGAAATTACGAATACCTTCCGTTATCGGATCAACCAGAACTGGCTGCCCTACTTCGAACTGCGCTGGCTGGACCGGAACGTAGAACCCTATCACCGCGAACAAAATCAGATTCGCGTTGGGGTTAAATATTTCTTCTAATCTGTACCAGATGAGGGCCACTAAAGGCCCTCACTTAAGAAGTGAATAAACTATTTCCTGATAAATAGGCATTTTATTTTTAAATATCTGGTTAATATTAAATCTAGTACCCAAGTTATGCTCAGAGCAATCAATGATGAAAAAGCCAAATAGATAGTCACTTCATAGTTAACAAGAAAATAGTTTCTGTTATATTCATCCAAACTCAGGAAGGAATACAGCCATGAAACAAAACCTTCAATTATACTAAGCATATCTATTATCAATGGGATATAGCTAAACGTCAATAAATAAACTATACCGCCAGCAACAGTTTTATAATCTACTGGGTGGAAAAAACGCAGCATCAAAAAATATATAAAAAAACAACAAGTCACAAAATAAATTATAAACAAATCAAGATAATAACCATGTGGGTTCAGATAATATATCAAAATCGCCCATACGAATGAGACGGAAGTAGATATTATAAACAGTAAAATATAGCTAATATTTGTCATATCTATTATCCGAAACAGTAATTATGCCATAGGCTTCAAGTTGACTCCCCGGCACTTTTTGTTTATTGGCACGTAAAAGATCGCGTCTCAATTTATTAAAATCTTCTCTATGGTAAAATGTTATACAACCGTCTGAAACTCCGGTACCATCTGGCCGCAACGGATGTAATCTAAAAGAAGAGCGCTCTTGTAAATTATAGGTAAAAGGACGCTCGTTAATACCTGAAAAGTTTTCACTAGCATTTTTCACTAGTGCCCTTTTCTGATAAACTGATATATTAAGTTTTTTATATACTGAATCTTGTTCAGGAGGTTCATGAACCAAAAGAGCGCGGATATCATTTAGATAATCCGATTGACCAACACCTATATAAGACTTAAACACCACAATCGTTTTATCATTTATTAAACTGTCATTTTTAAACAATGCAAACCACTCATCGTAATTATTTCCAGTGCGCCATTCCTTCTCCTTTTGTTTTAATATCGAACCAATCCCCCCAGTGGGACGATCAACGATCCAATACTTTCCAGGAGGTATTGGGCCATTTTTTTCCATATAAGCATCTGGATTATTTTTTAAATGTCCTAAGCCAGAAAAAACATCATATACACCAGAACCAGCACATCTTAACTTTAATGTATTATCCTGAGAAATTTCTCGTAGATTTAATGTACAATAAATCATTGATTCCCTCATAAATATATTAAATATGAATATATCCTCAACAAGAAAGCGCCTATTTAATAGTTATATGGACAAAAAAAAGATAGGTTGATTGAGATCGTAAAAAGGATAAAAAAAGCCCAGATAGATTTTCATCCATCTGGGCTTTACTATCAATGTAAATTATTAATCTTCTTTCGGACCACGGTTCGCGCGGCGGCGATCGTTTTCCGTCAGGTGCCGTTTACGAATACGGATAGACTGCGGCGTCACTTCTACCAGTTCGTCGTCATCGATAAACTCCAGAGCTTGTTCCAGAGTCATCTTAACCGGTGGAACCAGAACCGTGGCTTCGTCAGTACCGGAAGCACGCATGTTGGTCAGTTTCTTACCGGTCAGGCAGTTTACCGTCAGGTCGTTAGAACGGCTATGAATACCGATGATCTGGCCTTCGTACACTTCGGCACCGTGACCCAGGAACAGCTTACCGCGGTCCTGCAGGCTGAACAGTGCAAACGCAACCGCTTTACCCTGACCGTTGGAGATCAGTACGCCGTTCTGGCGCTGACCCACTTCACCCGGACGTACGTCGTCGTAGTGGCTGAAGGTGGAGTACAGCAGACCGGTACCGGAGGTCATGGTCATGAATTCTGAACGGAAGCCGATCAGACCACGGCTTGGGATCACGTAGTCGAGACGTACGCGGCCTTTGCCATCTGGATTCATATTTTTCAGGTCGCCTTTACGCTCGCCCAGTGCCTGCATGACAGAACCCTGGTGCTGCTCTTCAACGTCCAGCGTCACGTTCTCGAACGGCTCTTGTTTACGACCATCGATTTCGCGGAAGATAACTTTCGGACGGGAAACCGCCATTTCGAAACCTTCACGACGCATGTTTTCGATCAGAACAGACAGGTGCAGCTCACCACGACCGGATACACGGAACGCGTCCGCATCTTCAGTTTCTTCAACACGCAGTGCAACGTTGTGCACCAGCTCTTTGTTCAGGCGGTCAAGGATCTGACGAGAGGTAACGTATTTACCTTCTTTACCACAGAACGGAGAGGTGTTGACGTTGAAGAACATGGTGACGGTCGGTTCATCAACAGACAGCGCCGGCAGCGCTTCCACATTCTGCGGATCGCAGATGGTGTCAGAGATGTTCAGCTCGCCCAGACCGGTGATCGCGATGATGTCGCCTGCTTCTGCCAGATCGCTATCGATACGCTCCAGACCCAGGTGAGTCAACACTTTACCGACTTTACCGTTGCGAGTTTTGCCTTCGCTATCCACGATAGTAATCTGCTGGTTCGGCTTCACTTTACCGCGTTTGATGCGGCCGATACCGATAACGCCAACGTAGTTGTTGTAGTCCAGCTGAGAGATCTGCATCTGGAACGGACCATCAAGGTCAACGTCCGGCGCAGGTACGTGGTCGACAATCGCCTGATACAGCGGGGTCATGTCTTCCGCCATATCTTCGTGATCCAGACCAGCAATACCGTTCAGCGCAGAAGCGTAGATGATCGGGAAATCCAGCTGTTCGTCGGTCGCGTCGAGGTTCACAAACAGGTCAAATACCTGATCGACAACCCAGTCCGGACGCGCGCCAGGACGGTCAACTTTGTTGATGACCACGATCGGCTTCAGGCCATGCGCAAAGGCTTTTTTGGTCACGAAGCGCGTCTGCGGCATTGGGCCGTCAAATGCGTCAACCACCAGCAGCACAGAGTCAACCATGGACATGACACGCTCAACTTCACCACCGAAGTCTGCGTGCCCAGGGGTATCAACGATGTTGATACGATAATCATTCCATTTGATAGCGGTGTTTTTCGCGAGGATGGTAATCCCACGCTCTTTCTCCAAATCGTTGGAGTCCATCACACGCTCTTGAGTTTCGGCACGAGAGTCGAACGTACCGGATTGCTGCAGCAGCTTATCAACCAGGGTAGTTTTACCATGGTCGACGTGCGCGATGATGGCGATGTTACGCAAATTTTCGATCACAACTTTGCCTCAGGCATTAGAAATAGCGCGTTATTGTACACGGATTAATCGCACTACAAAACAGGATCACAAACATCCTCCGCAAACAAGTATTGCAGAGTTTCTTTGTGATCGCTTTCACGGAGCGTTAAAAGGGTTATGCACGGTCCATTGCACCAATATGGTGCTTAATGTTCACATTAAAGCACTATACTGGTGCAACATACACGGCATGGTGCAACCCTTTTGCACGATGGTGCGCATGATAACGCCTTTTAGGGGCAATTTAAAAGTTGGCACAGATTTCGCTTTATCTTTTTTACGGCGACACGGCCAATGATTAAAGAATTGAACACCTCGTTACCACGACGACTATGACCAATCTGGAGAGTTAAGTATGTCCGCTGAACACGTTTTGACGATGCTGAATGAGCACGAAGTGAAGTTTGTTGATTTGCGCTTCACTGATACCAAAGGTAAAGAACAGCACGTCACGATTCCTGCTCATCAGGTAAATGCCGAATTCTTCGAAGAAGGCAAAATGTTTGACGGCTCTTCGATTGGTGGCTGGAAAGGCATCAACGAATCCGACATGGTGCTGATGCCGGATGCTTCTACCGCAGTCATCGACCCGTTCTTCGCGGATTCTACGCTGATCATCCGTTGTGACATCCTGGAACCTGGCACCCTGCAAGGCTATGACCGCGACCCGCGCTCTATCGCCAAGCGTGCTGAAGAATACCTGCGCTCCACCGGCATCGCGGATACCGTTCTGTTTGGGCCAGAACCAGAATTCTTCCTGTTTGACGACATCCGTTTCGGCGCGTCAATTTCCGGTTCTCACGTGGCTATCGATGACATCGAAGGTGCCTGGAACTCCTCCACCCAGTACGAAGGTGGTAACAAAGGTCACCGTCCGGCAGTAAAAGGCGGCTACTTCCCGGTTCCACCAGTAGACTCTGCTCAGGACATCCGTTCTGAAATGTGTCTGGTGATGGAGCAAATGGGCCTGGTCGTTGAAGCTCACCACCATGAAGTGGCCACTGCGGGTCAGAACGAAGTGGCAACCCGTTTCAACACCATGACCAAAAAAGCGGACGAAATTCAGATCTACAAATATGTGGTACACAACGTCGCTCACCGTTTCGGCAAAACCGCGACCTTTATGCCAAAACCGATGTTCGGCGATAACGGTTCCGGTATGCACTGCCACATGTCCCTGTCCAAGAACGGTACCAACCTGTTCTCTGGCGACAAATATGCGGGCCTGTCTGAGCAAGCGCTGTACTACATCGGCGGCGTAATCAAACACGCTAAAGCGATTAACGCCCTTGCGAACCCGACCACCAACTCATACAAGCGTCTGGTCCCGGGCTACGAAGCACCGGTTATGCTGGCTTACTCTGCCCGTAACCGTTCTGCCTCTATCCGTATTCCAGTGGTCGCGTCTCCAAAAGCACGTCGTATCGAAGTCCGTTTCCCGGATCCGGCAGCGAACCCGTACCTGTGCTTTGCAGCACTGCTGATGGCCGGTCTTGACGGCATTAAGAACAAGATCCACCCTGGCGAAGCCATGGACAAAAACCTGTACGACCTGCCGCCGGAAGAAGCGAAAGAGATCCCACAGGTTGCAGGTTCTCTGGAAGAAGCACTGAACGAGCTGAACCTGGATCGCGAGTTCCTGAAAGCGGGCGGCGTGTTCACTGATGAAGCTATCGATGCTTACATCGCGCTGCGTATTGAAGAAAACGACCGCGTACGCATGACGCCGCACCCGGTAGAGTTTGAGCTGTACTACAGCGTTTAACTGTATCTTAAAAGCCCGACGAATTTCGCGTTGCGGCAAGGCGGCAACGGAGCGAATCCCCAGGAACAGAGATAACGATGTGACTGGGGTGAGCGAAGGTAGCCAACGCAGCAGCAGCGTGAAAGGCGTCAGGTGTTTTTTAGTTGCCGTGGAAACTTTTAGCCCATCTCACGATGGGCTTTTTTCACCGTCAACAATCTGATCCTTCGCGCTTTTTCTACATAAAAAGCTATAATGCACTAAATTGGTGCAAATTTTTCAGGAGACTGCTGTATGGCAACAGGCACGCTGCCCGATGCTGGGCAGATCCTCAATTCTTTAATCAACAGCATCTTACTGGTCGACGATGAGCTGGCGGTGCATTACGCCAACCCGGCCGCGCAGCAGTTACTCGCCCAAAGCTCCCGCAAACTGTTTGGTACGCCGCTTCCTGAACTCCTGAGCTATTTTTCTTTGAATATCGAACTGATGCGTGAAAGCTTAGAGGCGGGACAAGGGTTTACCGACAATGAGGTCACGTTGGTGATTGATGGGCGTTCACACATTCTTTCGCTCACCGCGCAGCGTTTGCCAGACGGCCAGATCCTGCTCGAAATGGCGCCGATGGATAATCAGCGCCGCCTGAGCCAGGAGCAGCTACAGCACGCTCAGCAGGTCGCTGCGCGCGATCTGGTGCGAGGACTGGCACACGAGATTAAAAACCCGCTCGGTGGCTTACGCGGCGCTGCACAGCTATTAAGTAAAGCCCTGCCCGACCCGGCGCTGCTGGAATACACCAAAGTCATTATTGAACAGGCTGATCGACTGCGTAATCTGGTCGACAGGCTGTTGGGCCCGCAGATGCCGGGAACGCATGTCACGGAAAGTATTCATAAGGTGGCAGAGCGCGTGGTGGCGCTGGTTTCTATGGAATTACCGGCCAACGTCACGCTGGTCCGCGATTACGATCCCAGCCTACCGGAATTGCCGCACGACCCGGAACAGATCGAGCAGGTGTTGTTGAATATTGTCCGTAATGCATTGCAGGCTCTGGGGGCAGACGGTGGGGAGATTGTGCTACGTACCCGTACCGCGTTCCAGCTCACGCTGCACGGCGAGCGCTATCGCCTGGCGGCGCGTATCGACGTCGAAGATAACGGACCGGGGATTCCTTCCCACTTACAGGATACGCTGTTTTACCCCATGGTCAGCGGCCGCGAAGGCGGCACCGGGCTGGGATTATCCATCGCCCGTAATTTGATCGATCAGCATTCCGGCAAAATTGAATTTACCAGTTGGCCAGGCCATACCGAGTTCTCGGTTTATCTGCCGATTCGGAAATAGAGGTGCTTATGCAACGAGGGATAGTCTGGGTAGTCGATGACGATAGTTCCATCCGTTGGGTGCTTGAACGTGCTCTCGCCGGGGCGGGTCTGAGTTGTACGACCTTTGAAAACGGCAACGACGTGCTGGGCGGGCTGGCGAGCAAAACGCCGGACGTGCTGTTGTCCGACATTCGCATGCCTGGAATGGACGGGCTGGCGCTGTTAAAACAGATTAAACAGCGTCATCCAATGCTTCCGGTCATCATAATGACTGCGCATTCCGATCTGGATGCTGCCGTCAGCGCCTATCAGCAAGGGGCGTTTGATTATCTGCCGAAACCCTTTGATATCGATGAAGCGGTAGCGCTGGTTGAACGCGCCATCAGCCATTATCAGGAACAGCAGCAGCCGCGCAATATTCAGATCAACGGCCCGACAACCGACATCATCGGTGAAGCGCCGGCCATGCAGGATGTATTTCGTATTATCGGGCGGCTCTCGCGTTCCTCCATCAGCGTGTTGATTAACGGGGAGTCCGGGACGGGTAAAGAACTGGTCGCCCATGCCCTGCACCGCCACAGCCCACGCGCCAAAGCGCCGTTTATCGCGCTCAACATGGCGGCGATTCCGAAAGATTTGATCGAATCCGAGCTGTTTGGTCATGAAAAAGGGGCATTTACCGGAGCGAATACCATTCGTCAGGGACGCTTCGAACAGGCCGATGGCGGCACGCTGTTTCTTGATGAGATTGGCGATATGCCGCTGGATGTGCAGACCCGTCTTTTGCGCGTATTAGCCGACGGACAGTTTTATCGCGTTGGCGGCTATGCGCCGGTGAAGGTGGACGTGCGAATCATCGCCGCGACTCACCAGAACCTGGAACTGCGTGTGCAGGAAGGCAAGTTTCGTGAGGATTTATTCCATCGTCTGAACGTCATCCGCGTACACCTGCCGCCGTTGCGCGAGCGCCGGGAGGATATTCCGCGCCTGGCGCGCCACTTCCTGCAGGTTGCAGCGCGTGAACTGGGCGTAGAAGCTAAGTTATTGCACCCGGAAACCGAAGCGGCGCTGACGCGGCTGGCATGGCCGGGCAACGTTCGCCAACTGGAAAACACCTGTCGCTGGTTAACCGTAATGGCGGCCGGACAAGAGGTATTAATTCAGGATCTCCCCGCTGAACTGTTCGAAGCCACCGCGCCCGAAAGCCCGTCGCATCTCCAGCCGGACAGTTGGGCCACGCTTCTGGCGCAGTGGGCGGATCGGGCGCTGCGATCCGGTCATCAAAACCTGCTGTCGGAAGCACAACCTGAAATGGAGCGCACGTTGCTGACCACAGCACTACGCCATACACAGGGCCATAAACAGGAAGCGGCACGCTTGCTCGGATGGGGGCGTAATACCCTGACGCGTAAGTTGAAAGAGCTGGGAATGGAGTAACGTCACACGGTTGTGTAAAGATTAATAATTGAGCGCAAATTGCCGTTATTTTGCACTTTACTGTTCCGATGAGTTCAGTATGATCGTGCCCGGCAAACGGGGGACAAAACATGCTGGAATCGATTATAAATCTGCTATCAAGCGGAGCGGTCGACAGCCATACGCCACAAACTGCGGTTGCCGCAGTACTGTGCGCCGCGCTGGTTGGGCTGTTCAGCTAACACTGTGCCGGATGGCGCTATGCTTATCTGGCTTACAGGTAACATCAATCGTAGGCCCGGTAAGCGTTAGCGCCACCGGGCAACGTTTTTATATCACGCGTGAGAACTGCTGCATCCGCGCTTTTTGGCGCAGATACGCATCAAAGCACATGCAAATGTTGCGAATCAGCAGACGCCCTTTCGGCGTGACCTGAATCCCCTTCGTTGTCACATCCACCAGCCCATCTTTCGCCAGCGGCGCCAACAGCTTCAGGTCTTCGGCAAAATAATCCGCGAAGTTCAGATCCCACTGCTGCTCAACTGCGGCAGTGTCGAGACGGAAATTGCAGATAAGCGACTTGATGACGTCACGACGGATACAGTCATCGCGAGTCAGCGCGATACCGCGCCATAAGGCATTTCCCTGCTCATCCACCTGCTGATAGTAGAGTTTCAGCTCTTTCTGGTTCTGGGCATAGCAATCGCCAATCATACTGATGGCAGAAACGCCCATCCCCAGCAGATCGGTGTCACCCTGGGTGGTATATCCCTGAAAATTACGGTGGAGAACGCCTTCGCGCTGGGCAATCGCCAGTTCGTCATCCGGGCGGGCAAAATGGTCCATACCAATAAACTGATAGCCGGTCTCTGTCAGCGAGGAGATGGTTTCCTGCAAAATATCCAGCTTCTGCTGCGCGCTGGGCAGATCGGCATCTTTTATTTTGCGCTGCGCGGCAAACAGCGTCGGCAAATGCGCATAGTTAAAGACGCTCAGACGATCGGGGCTTAATTCCGCAACCCGCTTCAGGGTAAAGGCGAAACTTTCCGGCGTCTGTTTAGGTAAACCGTAGATCAGATCGATATTGGTCGACGTAAAGCCAATGTCACGTGCGTGATTGAGCAGCGCAAAAATAAACTCCTCATCCTGCTCACGGTTAACCAGTCGCTGGACCTCTTTGTTGAAGTCCTGCACGCCCATGCTGAGACGATTAAAGCCTTCCGCGCGTAAATGATCGAGCACATCCAGCTCAATCTCACGGGGATCGACTTCGATCGAAATCTCCGCATCCGCATTGAAGTGGAAATGATTTCGCAGCAGCGCCATCAGGCGACTGATTTGCGCTTTATTCAGGTAAGTCGGCGTGCCGCCGCCCCAGTGCAGTTGGCTGACCTTGCGTCCGGCAAACAGCGGCGCACGGTGCAGAATTTCCTGTTCGAGTGCATCCAGATACTGATCGGCCTTATGCTGCTGACGGGTCACAATCTTATTGCAGCCGCAGAAGTAGCAGAGCTTGTGGCAAAACGGGATATGGACGTAAAGCGAGAGCGGACGCTCAGGATAGCGCGCGACAGCCTGTAAAAATGCCGGTTCGCCAAACGCATCAGAAAATTCCAGCGCGGTCGGGTACGAGGTATAGCGCGGCCCGGAATAGTTATATTTCTGGATCAGGGCCTGATCCCAGTCTATTTGTTGTTCTGACATGCTCACTCCTTCCGATGGCGTCTCTGGCGGGTACGGCGTACCGGCCGCACTCCATTTCGAGTACTAAGCCGGCTGCGCAGCCACTTCTGTCGCCGCGACAACCGCTGTAGTTTAACGAATAACCACACCAGATAACATATAACCGGAAGGGTTATAAGCAGGACGGGCAGGCCCACGGTGTAAACCGTTAGTTACCGCCACGCAGCAGGCGCATCATATCTTCCTGCTTCTCATCATCTTCCTCTTCTTCGTCATCATCGTAGGAGAGGCCCAGCTTCTGCATCAGTTCATCGATGCGATCCAGTTTGGCATCCACCCAGGACTGATCTTCCGCGCTCAAGGTTTCGCCTGCTTCAAGACGTTCTAACAGCGCATCCAGGCGCTCATCTGTTTCCAGTAAATCCAACTCAGCCTGCGGTGAAAGCATAGGTTTCTCGCTCTTCGGTTTGTGCTGTTTGGTGACTTTTTCGGTCACGCCCAATGGAATAGGGGTTTTACTGCCGATGCGTGGATCTTTCTGTTGGTTCTTGTTTTTACCACCTGGCGCCGCGTCACCACCGGTCGCACGGCTACCCGCCGCGTGTCCACGGTGTTTTTTCTGACGCTTGCGGTCACGAGCTTCCTGATTCAGCTCTTCGCGGGTTTTACGGCGTGCCTTTGCAGGGCCTTTGCCGCGTGGTGTAGAAGTGGATTTCATAGTGATTCGTCTTTGGCTGTTTTATTCAGTATATAATTGCGCCGGAATCTAGCAGAAATAAAGAAAAAAGGCGACAGATTGCTCTGTCGCCTTTTCACCTTACTCACAACCCTGAACGGGTCCTACATTCCCTGTCGGCTATCAACGCACCCTGTTTTTCCGTCAGCCTGGAACATTCCGTGTCTTTTCCGTTTCCGTATACCAACGTCTCCGAACGCCTGTCATCCTGACAATCCTGTGTCTTCGCCTCCTGGCGCTCCTGACCCTCATCCTGAGTCGTCTTCCTGTACAGCTATCCTCGCTATGGGGGTTACTCTACTCTTTTGGAGTAAAGTAACAAGTCGTTGGCCGCACAGTTCAGCCATTTTCAGAATATTACATACCTTTTAATAGTATGATTTAGTTGATTTATTTAATTATTTTCTCTGCAATTACTCTGAAATTTCGTATAAGAACAATCGGCAATGTCTCACAATATGCAGGGTTTTTACTCACAACAGACCCATGTCGAAAAATCAGTCTTTTGCTCCTGTTCAGGTATAATCGCGGCAAAGCTTTGACTGACGGAGACGACCGCTTTGATTAACCTGAATTATCAACAGACGCACTTTGTGATGAGCGCGCCTGATATTCGCCATTTACCTTCCGATACGGGGATTGAAGTGGCATTTGCTGGCCGTTCCAACGCAGGTAAGTCCAGCGCGCTGAATACGCTGACCAATCAGAAGAGCCTGGCGCGGACTTCGAAAACGCCTGGCCGCACTCAATTGATTAACCTGTTTGAAGTGGTCGACGGCAAACGCCTTGTTGACCTGCCCGGCTATGGTTACGCCGAAGTGCCGGAAGAGATGAAGCGCAAGTGGCAACGCGCGCTGGGTGAATATCTGGAAAAACGCCAGAGCCTGCAGGGACTGGTGGTGCTGATGGATATTCGCCACCCGCTAAAAGATCTCGACCAGCAGATGGTCCAGTGGGCCGTCGAGAGCAACATCCAGGTTCTGGTGCTGCTGACGAAAGCGGACAAACTGGCGAGCGGGGCGCGTAAGGCCCAACTGAATATGGTCCGTGAAGCGGTATTAGCCTTTAACGGCGATGTGCAGGTTGAGACCTTCTCATCGCTGAAAAAGCAGGGCGTGGATAAATTACGGCAGAAGCTGGACAGTTGGTTTAACGAACTGGCGCCGGTGGAAGAGGATCAGGGCGGGGAGTAATTCATCGCGACGCCGGATAGCGACGCGGTGCGTCTTATCCGGTTTGGCACGCCGACCCTATCTTTCTTTCGCCCATAAAAAACGCCCCAGTCAGAAACTGACTGGGGCGGCTAAAATATTCAGCCAAATCCGATTACGTGAAGTAAAAGGTCTGAAAGATAGAACATCTTACCTCTGTACCCTACGCGAATAACTTTACTCTTTTTTGAGCAGCTCAGAAAGCACTTTTTGTAATTTTTTTTCATTCTTTACATAGGGAATTCCAATACCCATCACAAAAATCGCGCACTTATGTTGCTTAATTACGAAAAAAGCGCGTTATCTCGCGAGCACTTAGTGCGCCTGATCCCAGTTTTCACCACTTCCAACTTCCACCAGCAGCGGTACATCAATGCGTGTGCAGTTCTCCATCAACTGATGGATCTTTTTCGCTACCGTGTCCAGGTCGTCTTTGTGTACTTCAAACACCAGTTCATCGTGTACCTGCATGATCATACGCACGCGCGGTTTTTCCATTTCCAGCCAGCCATCGACCGCAATCATCGCCCGTTTGATAATATCGGCAGCGGTTCCTTGCATCGGGGCGTTAATCGCCGCACGCTCCGCACCCGCTCGACGCGCGCCGTTGCTGGATTTAATATCCGGCAGATAGAGACGACGGCCTTCCAGCGTTTCAACGTAGCCCTGCTCTTTCGCCTGAGCGCGAGTGCGTTCCATATACTCCAGCACGCCGGGATAACGTTCAAAATAGAGGTCCATGTATTTCTGCGCTTCTTTACGCGGAATGTTCAACTGGCGCGCCAGACCGAACGCACTCATACCGTAGATCAGACCAAAGTTGATCGCTTTCGCGCTGCGACGCTGTTCGCTGGTCACGGTCTCCAGCGGCAGACCAAACACTTCGGCGGCGGTGGCGCGGTGAATGTCCTTCCCTTCGGCAAACGCCGTCAGCAGCCCTTTGTCGCGTGAAAGGTGCGCCATAATACGCAATTCAATCTGCGAATAGTCCGCAGAAACAATCAGGTAATCCTTCGGCGGGATAAATGCCTGGCGGATACGACGCCCTTCTTCATTACGTACCGGAATGTTTTGCAGGTTCGGATCGGTCGATGACAAACGGCCCGTCGCGGTCACGGCCTGATGATAAGAGGTGTGCACACGCCCGGTTTTCGGGTTAATCATCAGCGGGAGTTTGTCGGTGTAGGTCGATTTCAGCTTCGCCAGACCGCGATACTCAAGAATCACTTTAGGTAGCGGGTAATCCAGCGCCAGTTCTTCCAGCACTTCTTCAGAGGTTGACGGCGCGCCGCCTGGGGTTTTCTTCAGCGGCTTAATGCCCTGTTTTTCGAACAGGATCGTCTGCAACTGCTTGGTTGAAGAAAGGTTAAATACTTCTCCTGCAATCTCATGGGCTTTCTGTTCCAGCTCCGCCAGACGGAGCGTGATCTCCTCGGAGTGCTTGTGCAGCACCGCGGGGTCGATCTTCACACCGTTACGCTCTACACGAGATAACACCGGTACCAGTGGCATTTCGATGTTTTCAAAGACGTTCAGCGGCCCTTTGTGCTGCTGCAGCTCTGGCCACATTTTCAGATGCAGCTGTAAGGTGACATCGGCATCTTCTGCCGCGTAACGTCCCGCCTCTTCCAGCGCAATCTGATTAAAGGTTAGTTGGTTCTTCCCTTTACCCGCAATCTCTTCAAAAGTGATGGTTTTATGTTTCAGCCAGCGATCGGACAAACTGTCCATATCGTGACGTCCGGCAACGCTGTTCAGAATGTACGACTCGAGCATGGTATCAAAAGCGATGCCGCGCAGTTCGATACCATAATTCGCCAGAATGCCGCGATCGTACTTGAGATTTTGCCCGACCTTACGCGCGTTTTCATCTTCCAGGAGCGGCTTGAG
Source organism: Citrobacter sp. Ca225 (assembly GCF_030337175.1). NCBI lineage: Bacteria > Pseudomonadati > Pseudomonadota > Gammaproteobacteria > Enterobacterales > Enterobacteriaceae > Citrobacter > Citrobacter sp. Ca225. The sequence goes on from NZ_JAOWCD010000057.1 coordinate 185,553, forward strand.
CATCGCCAGCGCACGGTCGCGGGAGATTTGATCCGGCGCATCCAGATAGTCATGCGCCACTGGCACATAAGCCGCCACTCCCGGCTCAATAGCGAATGAGAGCCCTACCAGGTTGGCGGAGATGTTATCCAGACTGTCGGTTTCGGTATCGAAGGCAAACACTGGCGCTTTTTTCAGCTTCGCAATCCACGTTTCCAGCGTCGCTTCATCGAGAATGGTCACGTAATTCTCATAAGAAAGTACGACAGCGGCTTCTTCCGGGGCTTCATCAATGACAATCGTTTCCTGCGGTTTTACCGCCGGTTTTGCCCCTTTTGCTTGTAACCACTTGCCCGCTTCGACATCAGCGGTCCAGCGCTTGAATTCATACTTTTTAAACAGCCCAACCAGTTCGTCAGCCTGGGGTTGTTGCACTTCCAGTTGTTCGCAGGTCAGTTCCAGCTCAACGTCTGTTTTGATCGTCGCCAGTTTATAGGAGAGGTATGCCACCTCTTTGTTTTGCTCAAGTTTACCCGCCATAGTTTTCGCACCACGGAACGTCAACCCGGCAATTTTATCGGACTCAGCATAAAGAGTATCCAGGCCGCCCAGCCCCTGTAGCAATGCCTGCGCGGTCTTTTCCCCGACCCCCGGTACGCCCGGAATGTTATCGGAGGAATCGCCCATTAGCGCCAGGAAATCGATGATCAGTTCCGGCGGCACGCCGTATTTTGTCACCACCTCATCCGGACCAAGAATGGTGTTGGTCATAGTATTGATGAGTGTGATATTTGGCGTGACCAGTTGGGCCATGTCTTTATCGCCAGTACTGATCAGCACCGGGCGCCCCATTTTTTCTGCCTCACGCGCCAGGGTACCAATAACATCGTCCGCCTCCACGCCAGATACAGCCAGCAGCGGTAGCCCCATCGCCTTCACCATGGCATGCAGCGGTTCGATCTGCGCCCGCAGATCGTCCGGCATCGGCGGGCGATGCGATTTGTAATGCTCGAATAATTCGTCACGGAAGGTTTTACCCTTGGCATCAAATACCACTGCGGCATGCGTTGGCTGATATTGCATGATCAGGCTGCGCAGCATATTGAGGACACCGTACATCGCGCCTGTCGGTTCGCCTGCGCTGTTGGTCAGCGGCGGAAACGCATGGTATGCGCGATAGAGATAAGAGGAGCCATCTACAAGGATAAGTGGGTTTTCTGGGATCTGAACCATAATGTCCGTGCCTGTTTATCAGATTATGGATAAAGGATGCCACAGACAGGATGAAAACATGAGTTTTTCACCACATTTGTCGTAATTCTTTTGCAGATCTTCTGGATCGCTCGCAAAGCCGCCTGTGGATAACTTTGTGAATAATTAATTTTCATCGCATTAATTTCAAAACGATGCGTTAACCATCATTTATAATATTCTTTAAATTCAATTAATTATAAAAACGACAGAATAAACCCTTTATGTTTTCATTGAATTACTGAATGTGGATAGATATGGCATGTTTTTCTCTGTCGCGAAGAACCGTCATTTGAGTCATTTTCTGATAAAATCAGCCCCCTTGCGCGACTTTAGCGTACTGTTTATGGCTAATCCTTTGAATAATTTAATCATGGCGAGATTACTCGCTACAGTCACCCTGTTGCTGAGCATTGCATTGACCATTGTGGTCACAATTTTGTGCTCCGTACCGATCATTCTGGCCGGACTGGTAAAGCTCCTGCTGCCCGTTCCGTTCGTCTGGCGCAAGGTATCTCTGTTTTGTAATTTCATGATGTATTGCTGGTGTGAAGGCCTCGCCCTGCTGTTGCATCTCAATCCATGGCTGAAATGGGATGTGCAGGGCCTGGAAGGACTGAGCAAGAAAAACTGGTATCTGCTGGTGTGTAATCATCACAGCTGGGCGGACATCGTGGTACTGTGCGTACTCTTTCGCAAGCACATTCCTATGAACAAGTACTTCCTTAAGCAACAGTTGGCCTGGGTACCTTTTATCGGCCTCGCCTGCTGGGCACTGGATATGCCATTTATGAAGCGCTATTCGCGCGCTTATCTCCTGCGCCACCCGGAACGCCGCGGTAAAGATGTCGAGACTACCCGTCGGTCCTGCGAGAAATTCCGCGCGCATCCCACCACGATCGTTAATTTCGTCGAGGGCTCCCGCTTTACCGAAGAAAAACGTCAGCAGACCCGCTCGCCGTATCAACACCTGTTGCCACCAAAGGCGGCGGGCATTGCGATGGCGCTGAATGTGTTAGGTTCGCAGTTCGATAAATTACTTAATGTTACGCTGTGCTATCCGGAAAACGACCGTACGCCCTTCTTCGATATGCTGAGCGGGAAACTAACGCGCATAGTGGTTCGCGTGGACATGCAACCCATTCAGGAAGAACTGCACGGCGACTACGTTAACGATAAAGGATTTAAGCGTCGTTTCCAGCTATGGCTGAATACGCTATGGAGCGAAAAAGACGTGTTAATAGAAGAGATTAAAGCGACAACTAAAAACGCCGGTCACTGACCGGCGCTGCTTTTATTTCTTACCGACCAGGTATTTCACCGTGTCAGCATATTGCTGAACAAAGATATCCATGCTGCTGGTATCCATGCCCTGCGGATTCACCTGATATTTACCGTTAACAAACATCGCCGGCACGCCCTGCAGTTGCAGATCGGCAGCAGCTTTTTCCTGCTGCGCAACCAGTGATTTCACGACAAAGCTGTTCCACGCGGCATCGTAATCTTCGCCTTTAATACCGGCATCCACGAACACTTTACGGATATCTGCAACGCTCTGCACGGTCTGGGTTTTCTGTACCCCTTCAAACATCGGCACAGTCACTTTATCTTCTACGCCCAGTGCCATCGCGACGGCCCACGCTTGCGTCAGATCCTTGCCCAACGGGCCCAGGAACTCAACGTGGTATTTGGTCATTTTGACGCCTTCAGGAAGTTTTTTCTTCACATTCTCAGAAACATGAAGGACTTCTTCAAACTGGTAGCAGTGTGGGCAATAGAAAGAGAAGAACTCCAGCACCTGCGGTTCACCGGCAACGGGCTTTTCCAGGGTGGTATACTGCTTACCATCCTCGAATTGCGCTGCCGATGCGCTAAAAGCTAAAACCATACCAGCCAGCGCCAGCCAAATCTTTTTCATGATTACGTCTCCGATTAATACATGGGTGTTAATTGTAATGGGGGTTCTTGCAGGACTTTTGCCTGCTCGATAAATGTCGCGGTCTGTCGTTGCCAGTAATCTTCCCCAGTTAACCACGGGAAGTTTTTAGGAAACGCAGGATCGTCCCAACGACGCATCAGCCAGGCAAGATAATAAACCAAACGCATAGCACGTAAAGGTTCAATCAGTTCAATTTCAGATGTTTCGAACTCACTAACTTCTTCATAAGCTTCAATAATCGTTTCAAGCTGCATACGTTGCTCAGCTTTATCACCATTAAGAAGCATCCACAGATCCTGAATGGCAGGACCGTTGCGGGAATCATCTAAATCGACAAACAGCGGCCCCTCGCGCCAGAGGATATTTCCAGCGTGGCAGTCGCCATGTAGACGAAGGCTGTCAAAATTTGTATGCCACCGCTCAGTGACGGCCGCAATCAGTGTATCCGTCGCTTTCAGAAATGCGGCCTTTTGTGCGGACGGAATGAGTTGGGCGTGCTCGAAGAGTTTACGCGGCTCGACGAGGTATTCGTCCAGCCCGATGGTCGGTCGCCAGGTAAATGGCTGCTTACGGCCGGTCTGATGAAGACGCCCCAGATAACGGCCCACCGCTTCCATTTGATCGATATTGTCCGCTTCGAACTGTCGACCGCCTACACTTGGAAAAATCGCGTAGTGGAACCCCTGATGCGATAATAGCGTCTGACCATTAAAAGCCAACGGCGCAGCAACCGGGACTTCATCCTCAAGCAGCTCAATCGCAAACTGATGCTCTTCCAGGATCTGATCAACTGACCAGCGCTCAGGGCGATAAAATTTAACGACAAAACGCCGACGGTCTTCATCCTGGAACTGATAGACACGGTTTTCATAGCTATTAAGCGGGGTAAGACCAGAATCCACCCGGATCCCCTGCTCAAACAGCGCATCCATGATGGTATCCGGGTGTAATGTCTGGAAATTGAAAGTGTTGTTATTCATCCCATCATCCGGAAAATACGTCGAATGATTCAGGATATCATTTCATAACAGCTTCGGTGGCCCCGCTTACAAGCTTTTACTCTTTAATTACGCCACGAGCGCGCAACAGCGCCGTCTTGAAATCTTCCTCGTAATCTTTCTGAATACCGGGAATAACCGCGTCTTTTGCAGAGTCGCGCATTTTCAGGTGATAGATCAGAATGTCGTCGGTTAAATCCGCCAGTTCACCGTCAAAACCTGACTCTTTCGCCAGTTTCTGCAAAAATTGCATCAGGTTAAGGTCGGGCTCTTTTTGCCAGGCTGGCTGGAGGAGTTCAATAACTTCATTCAGGCGTTTACATTTCATGGTCATGCTCCTTACTCTTGAGACAGACACGTTAGCAGGGTCAATCCCACAATAAAAGAGGCGATATCAGTGAATCAGGATAGTGCAATAACAGGGGTTGTACTGGCTGGCGGAAAGGCCAGGCGAATGGGGGGCATTGATAAAGGCTTGCTTGAGCTTAAAGGGAAACCGCTGTGGAAACATGTCGCCGATACGCTGTTATCCCAACTGGAAACGGTGGTTGTGAATGCCAATCGGCATCAGGAAATTTATCGCTCGGGTGGCCTGAAAGTCATTTCAGATGTGATGGCGGATTTTCCCGGCCCGTTGGCGGGCATGCTTTCTGTTTTCCAACAGGAGGCGGGCGACTGGTTTCTGTTCTGCCCCTGTGATACCCCTTTTATCCCGCAAACGCTGGCTGCCCGCTTACGTGCCCGGTGCAATCATGCACCGGTGGTATGGGTGCATGATGGAGAGCGCGATCATCCCACCATTGCGCTGGTTCACCGTTCAGTCCAGCCATTTTTGCAGCGCTATTTACAGTCTGGCGAGCGACGGGTCATGGTTTTTATGCGTCAGGCAGGTGGGCATGCCGTTGACTTCAGCGACTGCAAGGAAGCGTTTGTGAATGTGAATACCCTTGAGGAGCTTGATAAATGGCAGAAGAAACCATGATCCCTCTACTGGCTATCGCCGCGTGGAGCGGAACGGGAAAAACGACGCTGCTCAGGAAGCTAATCCCGGCGCTGTGCGCCGCCGGGATCCGCCCCGGACTTATCAAACATACGCATCATGATATGGATGTGGATAAGCCAGGCAAAGACAGCTACGAGCTACGCAAAGCAGGAGCGGCGCAAACGCTGGTCGCCAGTCAGCAACGTTGGGCATTAATGACTGAGACACCTGAAGAACCCGAACTGAATCTGGCGTACCTGGTCAGCAGGATGGATCATGCCACGCTGGATCTGGTGCTGGTTGAGGGATTTAAGCATGAGGCCGTGCCTAAGATCCTGCTGTTCAGAAGCGATGCAGGGCATGATTTCAGCGAATTAACGCTGGATGAGCATGTGATTGCGGTAGCCAGTGATGTTGTATTGCCGCTTGAAGTTCCGGTGCTGGATTTAAATGATGTGGATGTGATTGCGAAGTTTATTGTGGAGTGGAGTGCGATCTGACGACTTGCCGGGTGGCGGTTTCGCCTTACCCGGCCTACAAAATTCGGTGATCCAGAAACGCAAAAAGCCCATCCGTCAGGATGGGCTCTTCACTTGTTTGATGCCTGGCAGTTCCCTACTCTCGCATGGGGAGACCCCACACTACCATCGGCGCTACGGCGTTTCACTTCTGAGTTCGGCATGGGGTCAGGTGGGACCACCGCGCTACAGCCGCCAGGCAAATTCTGTTTATTAACCCGCCTTTCGCCGGTTAATCTAATCTGTAATCACGCTGAAAATTTTCTCTCAATCCGCCAAAACAGCTTCGGCGTTGTAAGGTTAAGCCTCACGGTTCATTAGTACCGGTTAGCTCAACGCATCGCTGCGCTTACACACCCGGCCTATCAACGTCGTCGTCTTCAACGTTCCTTCAGGACCCTTAAAGGGTCAGGGAGAACTCATCTCGGGGCAAGTTTCGTGCTTAGATGCTTTCAGCACTTATCTCTTCCGCATTTAGCTACCGGGCAGTGCCATTGGCATGACAACCCGAACACCAGTGATGCGTCCACTCCGGTCCTCTCGTACTAGGAGCAGCCCCCCTCAATTCTCCAGCGCCCACGGCAGATAGGGACCGAACTGTCTCACGACGTTCTAAACCCAGCTCGCGTACCACTTTAAATGGCGAACAGCCATACCCTTGGGACCTACTTCAGCCCCAGGATGTGATGAGCCGACATCGAGGTGCCAAACACCGCCGTCGATATGAACTCTTGGGCGGTATCAGCCTGTTATCCCCGGAGTACCTTTTATCCGTTGAGCGATGGCCCTTCCATTCAGAACCACCGGATCACTAAGACCTGCTTTCGCACCTGCTCGCGCCGTCACGCTCGCAGTCAAGCTAGCTTATGCCTTTGCACTAACCTCCTGATGTCCGACCAGGATTAGCTAACCTTCGTGCTCCTCCGTTACTCTTTAGGAGGAGACCGCCCCAGTCAAACTACCCACCAGACACTGTCCGCAACCCGGATTACGGGCCCACGTTAGAACACCAGCCATTAAAGGGTGGTATTTCAAGGATGGCTCCACACGAACTGGCGTCCGCGCTTCAAAGCCTCCCACCTATCCTACACATCAAGGACCAGTGTTCAGTGTCAAGCTATAGTAAAGGTTCACGGGGTCTTTCCGTCTTGCCGCGGGTACACTGCATCTTCACAGCGAGTTCAATTTCACTGAGTCTCGGGTGGAGACAGCCTGGCCATCATTACGCCATTCGTGCAGGTCGGAACTTACCCGACAAGGAATTTCGCTACCTTAGGACCGTTATAGTTACGGCCGCCGTTTACCGGGGCTTCGATCAAGAGCTTCTCCTTACGGATAACCCCATCAATTAACCTTCCGGCACCGGGCAGGCGTCACACCGTATACGTCCACTTTCGTGTTTGCACAGTGCTGTGTTTTTAATAAACAGTTGCAGCCAGCTGGTATCTTCGACTGATTTCAGCTCCACGAGTAAATCGCTTCACCTACATATCAGCGTGCCTTCTCCCGAAGTTACGGCACCATTTTGCCTAGTTCCTTCACCCGAGTTCTCTCAAGCGCCTTGGTATTCTCTACCTGACCACCTGTGTCGGTTTGGGGTACGATCTGATGTTACCTGATGCTTAGAGGCTTTTCCTGGAAGCAGGGCATTTGTTGCTTCAGCACCGTAGTGCCTCGTCATCACGCCTCAGTGTTAAAGTGAACCGGATTTACCTGGAACACACACCTACACGCTTAAACCGGGACAACCGTCGCCCGGCCAACATAGCCTTCTCCGTCCCCCCTTCGCAGTAACACCTGGTACAGGAATATTAACCTGTTTCCCATCGACTACGCCTTTCGGCCTCGCCTTAGGGGTCGACTCACCCTGCCCCGATTAACGTTGGACAGGAACCCTTGGTCTTCCGGCGAGCGGGCTTTTCACCCGCTTTATCGTTACTTATGTCAGCATTCGCACTTCTGATACCTCCAGCATGCCTCACAGCACACCTTCACAGGCTTACAGAACGCTCCCCTACCCAACAACACTTAGTGTCGCTGCCGCAGCTTCGGTGCATGGTTTAGCCCCGTTACATCTTCCGCGCAGGCCGACTCGACCAGTGAGCTATTACGCTTTCTTTAAATGATGGCTGCTTCTAAGCCAACATCCTGGCTGTCTGAGCCTTCCCACATCGTTTCCCACTTAACCATGACTTTGGGACCTTAGCTGGCGGTCTGGGTTGTTTCCCTCTTCACGACGGACGTTAGCACCCGCCGTGTGTCTCCCGTGATAACATTCTCCGGTATTCGCAGTTTGCATCGGGTTGGTAAGCCGGGATGGCCCCCTAGCCGAAACAGTGCTCTACCCCCGGAGATGAATTCACGAGGCGCTACCTAAATAGCTTTCGGGGAGAACCAGCTATCTCCCGGTTTGATTGGCCTTTCACCCCCAGCCACAAGTCATCCGCTAATTTTTCAACATTAGTCGGTTCGGTCCTCCAGTTAGTGTTACCCAACCTTCAACCTGCCCATGGCTAGATCACCGGGTTTCGGGTCTATACCCTGCAACTTAACGCCCAGTTAAGACTCGGTTTCCCTTCGGCTCCCCTATTCGGTTAACC
>NZ_JAOWCD010000058.1:0-20237 GCF_030337175.1 Citrobacter sp. Ca225
TGATGTAGCCCCCTGAAACACCAGACAGTAGCTGTATCTCCAGATAAGAGATAGGCTTGAATATATGTCTAACACTAACGCCAATTTTGAGATGACCGGGATCCTGTTAGGGCAAGAAGTCCGTAAACGTAAAACTCCTCAGGAGAAGATCGCCATTATCCAGCAGACGATGGAGCCGGGCATGAATGTCTCCCATGTCGCCCGCCTGCATGGCATCCAGCCCAGCCTGCTGTTTAAGTGGAAGAAGCAATATCAGGAAGGCAGCCTCACCGCCGTTGCGGCCGGAGAAGAAGTTGTTCCAGCTTCTGAGCTTACTGCTGCTCTGAAGCAGGTCCGGGAGCTTCAGCGCCTGCTGGGCAAGAAGACGATGGAAGTTGAGATCCTGAAAGAAGCCGTGGAGTACGCTCAGTCGCGAAAATGGATAGCGCACGCGCCCTTGTTGCCAAAGGACGGGGAATAGCCCTGGTCAGCCGCACCATGGGCGTGTCGCGTGCGCAGCTGTCACTGCGAATTAACCGTTCTGCCGACTGGCAGGACAGGCGCTGTAACCGGCGTGATGACGAAGCAGACGCTGAAATACTGTCAGAGATCCTCGATATCATCAGCGATATGCCCAGTTACGGCTATCGCCGTGTGTGGGGCATCCTGCGTACGCAACGCCGTACAGAGGGACTGCCCCCCGTGAACGCCAAACGGCTTTACCGGCTTATGAGTGAGCATAATCTGCTGTTACTGCATGACAAACCAGAGCGGTCGAAGCGTGAACATAAGGGCAAAATCGCGGTGGCAGAAAGCGATATGCGCTGGTGTTCAGATGGCTTCGAGTTCGGCTGCGACAACGGTGAGAAGCTGCGGGTCACGTTCGCGCTGGACTGCTGCGACAGAGAAGCCATAGACTGGGCAGCGAGCACAGGAGGCTACGACAGTTCGACGGTGCAGGATGTGATGCTGAGGTCGGTGGAAAAGCGCTTCGGCGACGGGCTGCCGACCACACCGGTTCAATGGCTGACGGATAACGGTTCAGCATATACCGCGCATGAAACGCGGAGGTTCGCCAGAGAGCTGAATCTGGAGCCGTGTACAACAGCGGTGAGCAGCCCGCAGAGCAATGGCATGGCCGAACGATTCGTGAAGACGATGAAGGAAGACTATATCGCGTTCATGCCAAAACCAGATGTGAGAACAGCCCTGCGAAACCTTGCAGCAGCGTTCACACATTACAATGAAAACCACCCGCACAGCGCGCTGGGATATCACTCCCCGAGGGAATATCGGCGGCAGCGGACATCGTTAACTTAAGATACAAAAGCTGTCCGGAGATGGCGGGTCAAGATCATCTGTATGTTTACAGCAACCTTCATGATGGTTTTGCATCATCGTCTCCTGATGTTATTTAGATATATCTAATTTATATCTAAAGTTTATCGACTTGCAAGTCTATAAAATAATTTTTGTTTAATTTGATGATTATTAATGGTTTTTATGGATTGCTGATAGCTGTTTAATCTCAAGCTGACTATATCAAAAAAGTGCTTGCAATCTTTTTGATTAGCAATCATTATCATTTAAAAATAAATTTAGATATATCGTATTATCTTCACGAAGGCGAAAAAATGACAAAAAAACACCTCACGCTACCCACAGCACGTGCGTAACGAACTACGTTTTCGCGAATTAACCGTGCTGCGCGTTGAGCGTATCGGCCAGGCGTTCCAGCGGATCGTGCTGGGGGGCGAGGCGCTGGATGGCTTTGTTTCACAAGGTTTTGACGACCACACCAAACTGTTTTTCCCGCAGGCGGGCAGCGTATTTACGCCGCCGGAAGTGACCGACGAAGGCATTAACTGGGGCGAGGGCGTGCGCCCGGCGACCCGCGACTACACGCCGCTGTACGATGCCGAACGCCACGAGCTGGCTTACGATTTTTATATCCACGATGGCGGTATTGCCAGCCGCTGGGCGCTGGAAGCCAACATCGGCGATAAGCTGGTGATCGGCGGGCCGCGCGGCTCGCTGGTGGTGCCGGAAGATTACGCCTGGCAGCTTTATGTCTGTGACGAGTCGGGCATGCCGGCGCTGCGCCGTCGCCTGCTGGGATTACGTCAGCTGCCGGTGACGCCGCAGGTGACGGCCATCGTCACCGTCGCGGATGCTTCGTATAAAGATTATCTGGCGGATCTCGACGGCTTTAATATCGAATGGGTGGTAGGCCACAACCCGGCGTTCGTCGCCGAGCGGCTGGCTCAGGTCAAGGTGCCGTCAGAAGATTATTTTATCTGGCTGACCGGAGAAGGCGGCGTGGTGAAATCGCTGCTGGCGCGCTTTGAGGAGCCGAGTATCGATCAGCAACTGGTGCGTTCGCAGGCGTACTGGCATAGCAAATAATCGGCAGTGTGGTAAACCCGGATGGCGGCGCGTTGCGCCTTCTCCGGGCTACCTTTCAATGGTGTTATGTCGCCCCGGTAAGCGCAGCGCCACCGAGTGAGGCTTAGCGTTCCGCCAGCGCCTTAAACACCATCGCCACCGCGTGGGCGCCGGGGTCCATATTGCCGAGCAGGCTCTCGCTATTGAGATAGGAGGCGCGTCCGGCGCCGGCTTTGCTCGACTGGCAGGTGCGATCCGCGCCGGCCTGCGCCGCGGCGAAAGCGGCCTGCAGATTATCCGGTTCGGCCAGCAGCGCCGCCAGCGCCGGCTGTAGAGCGTCAATCATCGTCCGGTCGCCCTCATCGGCGCCGCCGTAAAATTTCATCTGCCCCAGACCGGCGTTCAGCGCTTCCGCCATGCTGGCGCCTTGCTCCAGCTTCTGCCCGGCGGCGGTGAAGAAAATCGACATCAATACGCCGCTGGAGCCGCCCATCACCACCGTCAGGCGTTCGCCAATTAGCGCGAACAGCGTGGGTAAATCATTGAGCGGCAGTTGCTGGCGTTGCAATAGAGCGGCAATCTCACGCGCGCCAGCGGCGAAAGTGGAGCCGGTATCGCCGTCGCCCACTTTGGCGTCAAGCGCGTTGAGATGGGTTTCGAGGCCGGAGAGGGTGCTGGTCACCTGCGCCACGTAATCGCCCACCTGCGGGTTGGCCGATGGCGTAAAGGCGACGCGTGCGCTGGCGAGCGCGGACGGCATGATATTAACAGCCCGCGGCTGCACCGGCTTCTGCCAACTGGCGGTTTCGACATCCGACAGCAGCGCCTTTTCAATGCTCTCTTCCAGCACGATAGTGGTCAGCGAGAAGCCTTTCATATCCAGCGCCGTTACCAGCGAAGCCGGGCCAATCAACCAGTCAACGCGCGCATGGAGTGGGGTGTTGGCCAGCTCGCGGGTCAGGATCGCCATCTCGGCCACCGACACGCCGCCGAGATTATTGAGCATCACCGCCAGGCGGCCGGTTTCAGGTAGGGCGGCGGTCAGCTTCTCTACCATAATCTGCATGATTTCCGCGCTGTTATGGGTCGCGATCGTCGAGGCTCCCGGTTCGCCGTGGATGCCCATCCCCAGCTCGGCGTGGCCGGGCTGATGGCGCGGCGCGCTTTCCGCTTCCTGCGGCAGGTGACAGCTGGCCAGCGCCACCCCGATGCTGGCGGTATGGTTGGCGGCGTATTGCGCTTCACGCAGGACGGTGGCGAGGTTGAAGCCGCGCTCGGCGAAATAGCCCGCCACCTTATGCACAAGAATAGTCCCGGCGATACCGCGCGGCTGTTTGTTATCCGGCAGCGAAATATCGTCGCCGACGATCAGCATCTCTACGTTATAGCCAAGACGGCGCGCTTTCTCCGCCGCGAGGCCGAAGTTAAGCCGATCGCCGGTGTAGTTTTTAACGATCAGCAGACAGCCAGCCTCGCCGGTCACCGCCTGAATCGCGGTGAGTACCGCATCGACGCTCGGCGAGGCGAACAGATCGCCGCAGACCGCGGCGGTCAGCATGCCTTTACCAATAAAGCCGACGTGCGCCGGTTCGTGTCCTGAACCGCCGCCGGAAATCACCGCCACGTTGTTTTTATTCAGATCGCGGCGTACCACTACACGGATCGCCGGGTCGCTCTCCAGGCGGGCGAGGTTGTTCCACGGGCTGGCAATAATGGTTCCCTCGATCACGTCGTTAACGAGGCTGGCGCGCTGGTTAAAAAAGAATTGAGACATAGTGGTTCCTGATCAGTAAGCGAAAACTCACCCTCCGGAGGCGGGCCCCCGGAGTGGTAACGGTCAAAGTGGATTTAGCGACGAATAAGACGTTGCAGACGCATATCGAGCGTGATGGCTTCGCCAGGCTGAATATCATTCAGCGCTTCGCCCTGCTGGCATAGCCAGGCGATCCCCGCCGCGCGGGCGATAATCGCGCCGTGGGCCTGTTCGCTGCCGTCGCGCAGGCACAGGCCGGTGACCTTGCTGGCATCCAGTTGGAGTACAGTCGAGGGATAAATATTGTCGGCGATAATAATCGTCGGCTCACTGGCGAATGGCAGCGTCTCCTTAATACCCTGCAGATGGCGCAGCGTGCGCTGCAGAATATCGTCGACATCGATATAACGGGCCTGCAGATAGGCGTCATCCAGCTGACGATACTGCTGGCTGAGCTCCATCAGCACTTGATGCCACGCCCATTCCGCCGAGCACTGTTCGGTGAGCAGGCGATCGTTGGCGGCATCAAACAGATCTTCATCGTCGAGCAAGGTGTGATGACCGGCGAAGATCGCCGCGATATCGGCGTTAAATTTGTGTTCCGCCAGCTCGGTGAGCGCATTGAGATCGGCCAGCGTCTGGTCGATCGCCTGGCGCAGGCGCTGCTGCTCGCGGGCGATGTCGGCGGCGGCGGGGAGCGCCGGTTGGATCGGCGCCTGCGGATAAAGCATCGCGGCGCCTTCAACACGCGCAGGTATGGCGGGTTCCGCTGTCGGCTGCGCCTCCGGCGACTCGCCGAAGTTATCGGCGGCCAGCGCCTGAAACGCCGCCAGCGCCGCATCGGCGTCCGGACCGCGGGCCAGCAGGCGCAGCTTATCGTGGCGGCGCACCTGTAGCAGAGCGATTTGATTCAGACTGTCCGGGGTGACGCATTTGCCGTTTTTCTCCAGCACCAGGTCGGCGTTAAAACCCGCCAGCGCGGCGACCAGCTTTGATGCCGGACGCACGTGCAGGCCGTTGTGATTGTTAATAATGACTGAAACCGATTTAGCATCGCCGTCGTCAGCAAGCGTTGGGGCGGCGGCGTCAGGCGTGTGCGAAGGTAAACCCAGCTGAACCCGCTTGGCTTCCAGGGCGTTCATGGCATCGGCGATAACTTTGTCGATCCCGGCGCCGGAGGCGGCGCTGACGGTGGCCGCCAGCGTCCCTTCGACCAGCGGCGCGGCGCACAGCCGCACCTTTGCCGCCATCGCCGGATCGAGCAGATCGAGGGCGGTTTCGGCGCTGAGCAGGGCGCTGCCGATATCCATCATCACCAGAACATGGTCGGTATCGGCGACGGATTCGATCGCCTCCATGACTTTAATCGGATCGGTGCCGATCGGGCTGTCGGGATCGTCGATCCCGGCGGCGATCGCCAGCTTACAGCCATCGTTCATTAACATCTGCCGGGCCAGTTCTCCGACACCTTCGCCCAGCCGGGCGCTATGAGAAACAATAACTAGGTTTACCATCGCGATTTCCTTACTCTTTGGCGGCGGCAGCCAGCATCTGAACCATAAACAGCACCGAGGTCGCGCCGGGATCCTGATGCCCGATGCTGCGCTCGCCGAGATAGCTGGCGCGGCCTTTACGCGCCTGCATGGTGATGGTGGCGTGGGCGGCGCGCTCGGCCACTTCGCAGGCGGCATCCAGCGCGGCAGGGATAGACAGATGTTGCTCGTTGGAATGACGCAGGGATTCCACCACCGGCAGCCAGACGTCGCACATCGTCTTATCGCCCGGCTCCGCTTTACCACGGTTGACGACGCCGTCCGCGCCTTCGCGGATCATCTGATAAAGCTCGTCGAGGGTCAGGCTCTGATGCGCCTGGGTGACCTGGGCGGCGCGGATAAAGAAGGTGCCGAACAGCGGGCCGCTGGCGCCGCCGACGTTGGAAAGCAGCGTCATCCCGGTATTCTTGAGAATAAAACCGATGTCTTTATCGGCGATCGACGGCAGCTTTTCGACCACTTTGCTGAAGCCGCGATGCATATTGAGGCCGTGGTCGGCGTCGCCGATCTCTTTATCAAGGCCGGTGAGAAAATCGCTCTGTTTGGTGAAAATGTCGCCACAGCGGTACAGCCAGTCGACGATTTGCGTTCTGTTCAGTGACATGTCGTGCTCCTTATTTTCCCCAGTTCAGCGCTGGGGTATGGACCGGGGCGTCCCATAACGCCAGCGTGTCATCATCCGCTTTCAGCAGGGTGATGGAGAAACCCGCCATATCCAGCGAGGTGCAGTAGCTGCCGATGAGGTTGCGTTCAATCACAATGCCGGACGCTTCGCAGCGCTGGGCAAGGCGGTTGTAAACGCCGTACAGTTCGGAAAGCGGGGTGGCGCCGAGGTTATTGACCAGCGCGATAACCCGATCGCTGTTTTGCAGCGCGGTTTTGCTCTGTTTCACTTCCTGCCACGCTCCCTTGACGTTATCCCACTGGCGCAGCGTGCGGCTGTATGCGCCGTTTTCCAGCAGGGTATCGAACATCTCATCGACGGTTTGGTCGAGCGAGCTGAAGCGGCGGCGGTCGATACCCGGCTCGCCATGGATGCCGACGCCGAACTCCATCTCATCATCTTTCAGGGTAAAGGAGGGCTGTCCGGCGGCCGGTACGGTGCAGGCGCCCAGCGCGATGCCAATCGAGTGACCAAGGTTATTTAAACGGCGGCCCAGTTCAGCGCAGGCTTCCAGCGAGTCGCCGCGTTCGGCGGCGGCGCCGACCAGTTTTTCAATCAGCACGGTATTGGCGACGCCGCGGCGTCCGGCGGTATAGAGGCTGTCTTTTACCGCCACGTCGTCATCCACCACGACGGTGGTAACCTTAACGCCACTTTCGTGCAGCAGCTCGGTGGCGGTCTCAAAATTCAGGATGTCGCCGGTATAGTTTTTGATAATCAGCAGGACGCCTTCGCCGCCGTCAATCTGCATCGCGCATTCGAACATTTTGTCCGGCGTCGGCGAGGTGAAAATTTCCCCCGGACAGGCGCCGGAGAGCATGCCCTGGCCGATGTAGCCGCAGTGCATCGGTTCGTGTCCGCTGCCGCCGCCGGAGAGCAGCGCCACTTTGCCGGCGACCGGTGCATCAGCGCGGGTGACATAGACCGGGTCCTGGTGCAGCGTCAGTTCAGGATGCGCCTTCGCCAGGCCGATAAGCTGTTCACTCAGTACATCTTCCACACGGTTAATCAGTTTTTTCATTGTTTATGCTCCGTAGGGTAGGGGGAGGTCGCCTGTCTATAAGGGTAGCCCGGCGATGTAGTGATTCTGGCTGAGCGGGCGCAAAATAAAATGCCGTCAAAATTGATTCCATAACGGAACGTAGAAAAGAATTTTTGTTCCTTTATGGAACATTAATTGCCGATAAACAGGAGAAATGCGAGCCAGCGCTAATAATTTGTCCGTTTTTTTCTGCTATCAGAAATGGGGCAAGGATGATTTTTTTCGCCATTGTGCCGCATTGAGGCAATTTTCTGCGTTAAAGAGGGGAGACGATAGCGGCTTTTTTGCCAAAATGATCCGATCGCGATCGCAATCCCATCGCTTTCTCAGTCACATTGTTTCAATGTGAAACGCATTATTTTTTTATCTGTTTCAGAACAGAACAAAAAAGGGAAAAATTTTTTTTCGCCGCGGCTCGCCCTACAGTGGATGCATCGCTCCGGCAGCGTGGCTGTAAGCGCCATTGATATCAGGCGCCGCGGCATGACGGCCTGGGCTCACGTGTCAACATACGCACTTATTTGAGGGTGAAAGGAATGCTAAAAGTTATTCAATCTCCAGCCAAATATCTCCAGGGACCTGATGCCGCCATGCTGTTTGGCGAATACGCTAAAAACCTGGCCGACAGCTTTTTTGTTATCGCCGATGACTTCGTGATGAAGTTGGCGGGCGACAAAGTATTGAACGGCCTGCACAGCCACGACATTAGCTGCCATGCGGAACGGTTTAACGGCGAGTGCAGCCATGCGGAAATCAACCGCCTGATCGCCATTTTGAAACAGCACGGTTGCCGCGGCGTGGTTGGGATTGGTGGCGGGAAAACGCTGGATACCGCCAAAGCGATTGGCTACTACCAGAAGTTGCCGGTGGTGGTGATCCCGACTATCGCGTCTACCGATGCGCCAACCAGCGCGCTGTCCGTTATCTATACCGAAGCCGGTGAGTTTGAAGAGTATCTGATCTACCCGAAAAACCCGGATATGGTAGTGATGGACACTGCAATCATTGCCAAAGCGCCGGTACGTCTGCTGGTGGCCGGGATGGGCGATGCGCTCTCGACCTGGTTTGAAGCGAAAGCCTGTTATGACGCCAGAGCGACCAGCATGGCGGGCGGACAGTCCACCGTGGCGGCGCTGAGCCTGGCGCGCTTGTGCTATGATACCCTGCTGGCGGAAGGCGAGAAGGCACGCTTTGCCGCGCAGGCCGGCGTGGTGACCGATGCGCTGGAACGTATTGTCGAAGCTAACACTTACCTCAGCGGCATCGGCTTTGAAAGCAGCGGTCTGGCAGGGGCGCATGCGATCCACAACGGCTTTACGATTCTGGAAGAGTGCCACCATTTGTACCACGGTGAAAAAGTCGCCTTTGGTACGCTGGCGCAGCTGGTGTTGCAAAACAGCCCGATGGAAGAGATCGAAACCGTGCTGAATTTCTGTCAGAAAGTAGGCCTGCCGGTAACGTTAGCGGAAATGGGCGTGAAAGAAGACGTTGACGGCAAGATCATGGCCGTAGCAAAAGCGACCTGTGCAGAAGGTGAAACCATCCACAATATGCCGTTCCCGGTAACGCCTGAAAGCGTACATGCCGCTATTTTGACGGCAGACCTGCTGGGACAGCAGTGGCTGGCGCGTTAATCAGTCGTCGGTAGGTTTTTATCCGGCATCTTCTCCCCCTCTGACAGTCTCTGCCGGAGGGGTTGTCTATGGTTAAACAGCGGAAAGGGATATGACGGCGCACACGCATAGCATCGGGAAGGAAGTCTCTTCAGTCATTGCCCAGTCATGGCATCGTTGCAGCAAGTTTATGCAGCGGGAAACCTGGCAGGCGCCGCATCAGGCGCAAGGGCTGACCTTTGAGTCGATTTGTCGTCGCAAGACGGCGTTGCTGACGATTGCTCAGGCTGCGCTGGAAGATGCCTGGGAGTTTATGGACGGCCGCCCGTGCGCGCTGCTGATTCTGGATGAGTCAGCCTGTATTCTCAGCCGTTGCGGTGATCCACAGACGGTGGAACAGCTGGCGGAGCTTGGGTTTCGCGACGGCAGCTACTGTGCGGAAAACATCATTGGCAGTTGTGCGCTGTCGCTGGCGACGATGCCGGGCCAGCCGACAAAAACTTCTGGTAAACAGCATTTTAAACAGGCGCTGCATCCGTGGTCGTTCTGCTCGACGCCGGTCTTCGATAACCATGGTCGACTGTTCGGCTCCATCTCGCTGTGTTGTCTGGTGGAGCATGAGTGCGTTTCTGATTTATCCCTGACGCTGGCGATTGCCAGAGAAGTCGGCAACTCTTTGCTGACCGACAGCCTGCTGGCTGAATCCAACCGCCATCTGAACCAGATGTACGGGCTGCTGGAGAGTATGGATGATGGTGTGATGGCCTGGAACGAACAGGGCGTATTGCAGTTCCTCAATGCGCGTGCGGCGCTGCTTTTGCATCTCGATGCGCAGGCCAGTCAGGGAAAAAACATTCACGATCTGCTCAATCTCCCCATGCTGCTGCGCCGGGCGATCAAACATGCCCGCGGCCTGAATCACGTCGAAGTTACCTTTGAAAGCCAGCATCAGTTTGTTGATGCCGTCATCACCCTGAAACCGATTGTTGAGGAGCAGGGCAACAGCTTTATCCTGCTACTGCATCCGGTGGAGCAAATGCGCCAGCTGATGACCAGCCAGCTCGGCAAGGTGAGCCACACCTTTGAGCAGATGTCGACTGACGATCCGGAAACCCGCCGCTTGATCCATTTTGGTCGCCAGGCAGCGAGGGGGAGTTTCCCGATCCTGCTGTGCGGAGAAGAGGGCGTTGGTAAGGAGCTGCTGAGCCAGGCCATTCACAACGAAAGCGAGCGCGCCAGCGGGCCGTATATCGCCGTGAACTGTCAGCTGTATGCCAACAGCGTGCTGGGGCAGGATTTTATGGGCAGTGCGCCCACCGACGATGAAAACGGTCGGCTGAGCCGCCTTGAACTGGCGAACGGCGGCACGCTGTTTCTGGAAAAAATTGAATATCTGGCGCCGGAGCTGCAATCCGCGCTGTTACAGGTGATCAAGCAGGGGGTACTAACCCGCCTGGATGCCCGTCGGTTGATTCCGGTGGATGTCAAAGTGATCGCCACCACCACGGTTGATCTCGCCAACCTGGTGGAGCAAAACCGCTTTAGCCGTCAGCTGTATTACGCGCTGCACTCTTTTGAGATAGTGATCCCCCCGCTGCGGTCGCGGCGTAACAGTATTCCCTCGCTGATTTATACGCGGCTGAATAGCCTGAAAAAACGCTTTTCATCCAGTTTGAAGATCGACGACGACGCGCTGGCTCAGCTGGTGGCCTATTCGTGGCCGGGCAATGACTTTGAGCTGAACAGCATTATCGAAAACATCGCCATCAGCAGTGATAACGGCCATATTCGGCTGAGCAATCTACCGGATTATCTGTTTGCCGAACGTCCTGGTCTGGAGACGGCGTCTTCACTGCTGCCAGCCAGTCTGACCTTTACCGCTATCGAAAAAGAGGCGATTATCCATGCTGCTCGCGTCACCAGCGGACGCGTACAGGAGATGTCGCAACTGCTGAACATTGGTCGCACTACCTTGTGGCGCAAGATGAAGCAATACGACATTGATGCCAGCCAGTTTAAGCGCAAGCATCTGGACTAGTTTCTTCAATTCTCGCCATCGAGAACAGCGCGTCCGACAGTCGGTTGATGTAACGCCTGGGTTCATCGCGTAACGTCAGCGTTCTGCTCATTGCGATAAGGATCCGCTCCAGTCGGCGCGTCAGAGTTCGCGCAACGTGTAGCTGTGCCGATGGCAGATTTTTCCCCGGAATAACAAACTCTTTGAGCGGGCCGCTTTGCGCCATATTGCGGTCAATAAGCTGCTCCAGCGCCTGAATATCCTCATCGCCAATACGCTGTTGTAAGCGCGCGAGTCCTTTCTCATCGCTGGCGAGTTCCGCACCCAGTACAAACAGCATCTTCTGTATGGCGTGCAGATCCTGGCGTAGCCCGGTCTGGTGCGTGCTGGCATAGCAGACGCCAAGCTGGGAAATCAGTTCATCCACCGTGCCATAGGCCTCAACGCGGATGTCGTCTTTGTCGATACGGCTGCCGCCAAACAGCGCGGTCGTGCCTTTATCGCCGGTTCGGGTGTAGATGCGGTACATTTATTTTATCTCGCTGAAGGGAAGTACTTTAACCAGTTGACCGGCATTGGCGCCAAGCGTTCGGATCTGCGCAATTCCGGCGCGGATATGCCCACGGATCAGCGCCCGATCTTCGGGCAACTGGGC
Source organism: Citrobacter sp. Ca225 (assembly GCF_030337175.1). NCBI lineage: Bacteria > Pseudomonadati > Pseudomonadota > Gammaproteobacteria > Enterobacterales > Enterobacteriaceae > Citrobacter > Citrobacter sp. Ca225. Next base: position 11,662 of record NZ_JAOWCD010000058.1, read on the forward strand.
GTGGGTTAACGCAATATCACCCGTGGCGTTAAGACCCAGACCGACACGTAGCGTTGAGCTTTTGGCCGCAAGTTTGCTCAATGCCAGCGCGCAGTCATGCTCGTCGCAACAGATTGACCGGCAAGGGACGCCTTGCTCTTCCAGTCCCCAGCACAGCTCATCAAGCACGCGAGTATCCTGCCAGCGTGAGTGATAAAAGAGATTTACGCCCGGTGATGAAAGTGACATTGTGCCCCCTGCGTTATCAGAATGCCTGACGGAAGATCTCGGCAATTTCTTTCTCGTTCCCTTTACGCGGGTTGGAGAAGGCATTGCCGTCTTTCAGCGCCATTTCCGCCATATACGGGAAATCGGCTTCTTTGACGCCCAGTTCGCGCAGATGCTGCGGGATACCGATGTCGGCAGAGAGGCGAGCGATGGCGTGAATCGCCAGTTCGGCGGCATCCATGGTGGAGAGTCCGTCAGTGTTTTCGCCCATAAATTCTGCGATATCGGCAAATTTCTCCGGGTTAGCGATCAGGTTATAGCGCGCCACGTGCGGGAGCAGTACGGCATTCGCCACGCCGTGTGGCATGTCGTACAGACCGCCAAGCTGATGCGCCATTGCGTGAACGTAGCCGAGGTTGGCGTTGTTGAAGGCCATGCCCGCCAGCAGAGAGGCGTAGGCCATGTTCTCGCGAGCTTTCAGGTTGCTGCCCAGCGCTACGGCCTGACGCAAGTTGCGTGCGATCAGGCGAATAGCCTGAATAGCGGCGGCGTCGGTGACCGGGTTGGCATCTTTGGAAATATAGGCTTCTACGGCGTGGGTCAGGGCGTCCATACCAGTCGCGGCGGTCAGCGGAGCGGGTTTGCCGAGCATCAGCAGCGGATCGTTAATTGAGACCGACGGCAGGTTACGCCAGCTGACAATCACAAACTTCACTTTGGTTTTGGTATTGGTCAGCACGCAGTGGCGGGTGACTTCGCTGGCGGTACCGGCAGTGGTATTCACCGCAACGATAGGCGGCAGCGGGTTGGTCAGGGTTTCAATCCCGGCATAGCTGTAGAGATCGCCTTCGTGAGTCGCTGCTATACCGATGCCTTTACCGCAGTCATGCGGGCTACCGCCGCCAACGGTAACGATGATATCGCAATGCTCTTTGCGAAAGACCTCCAGACCATCGCGCACGTTGGTGTCTTTGGGATTTGGCTCAACGCCGTCAAAAACCACCACGTCAATGCCCGCTTCACGTAAATGGGCGAGGGTTTTATCTACCGCACCGTCTTTAATAGCCCGCAGACCTTTATCAGTAACCAGCAGCGCTTTTTTACCGCCTAACAGTTTGCAGCGTTCGCCGACAACGGAAATAGCATTGGGGCCAAAGAAGTTCACATTTGGCACCAGGTAATCAAACATACGATAGCTCATAATATACCTTCTTAGATTTAAATTATAATTCAGAGAAACAATTCAGTGCGGTTTCTGCTAATAATATGTCTTGTTCGACAGTGCCGCCGCTAACGCCAACGGCACCAATTAATTTACCGTTTAATATGACAGGTAAGCCGCCGCCGAAAATAACAATGCGCTGTTGGTTAGTAAGCTGCAAACCATATAGCGAAGCGCCAGGTTGTACCGCGTCGGTAATTTCATGGGTACCCTGACGCAGGCAGCAGGCGGTATACGCTTTATTAAGAGAGATATCACAGCTGGTGACAAACGCATCGTCCATGCGTTGCATTAGCAGCGTATTCCCGCCGTGATCCACCACGGAAAAGACCACCGGAACATTGATCTCAAGCGCTTTAGCCTCAACGGCCTGCGCCATTTTTTTTGCAGCCGCCAGCGTAATGGTGGCAATTTGTTGGCTCTTATTCACAGTCTCTCCTGAAAATGTTGTAGGGCTGAGGTCACGAAACATGTCGCGCAACAGCTATTTTTATCATTGGCTTTACCTTATTTTCTCGCGGCGCATTATTAAGTCAATAGGGTGGGTTTTTCATAAAGATTGAATTCATTTCCCTGATTTTGCGTTTATTGATAATGATCATTTAACCTCGTCACAATTCACGATGGATATTCCTGAATTGCGTTTCAATATGGAACAATACGTTTTTATTAGGTGCCAAATTGGAACGAAATTAATTTTATTTTTTTATTGCTTGGCTCATTTAGAGTTCGGCCATTGCTGATGAAAGGCGAATACCGGGTGTGGTGTCCCCGGCAATATGGCCCGGCGTCCCTATTTTTTACCTTTTGAGTCAATAAATCATGAGAAGATCAAAACGATTCGAAGTGCTTGCGAAGCGGCCTGTAAATCAGGATGGGCTGATTGGCGAATGGCCTGAAGAGGGGCTGATCGCCATGGAAAGCCCCTACGATCCGGCGTCGTCGGTGAAGGTGGAAAATGGTCGTATTGTTGAGCTGGACGGTAAGAGCCGCGCCGAGTTCGACATGATCGACCGTTTCATTGCCGACTATGCGATTAACGTGGCCGAAGCTGAGCGCGCAATGCAGCTCGATGCGCTGGAGATCGCCAGAATGCTGGTGGATATCCATGTCAGTCGGGAAGAAATTATTGCCATTACCACCGCCATCACCCCGGCGAAAGCGGTGGAAGTGATGGCGCAAATGAACGTGGTGGAGATGATGATGGCGCTACAAAAAATGCGCGCCAGACGCACTCCCTCCAACCAGTGCCACGTGACTAACCTGAAAGATAACCCGGTACAGATTGCCGCCGACGCTGCTGAAGCGGGGATCCGCGGCTTTTCCGAGCAGGAAACGACGGTCGGGATCGCCCGCTACGCGCCGTTTAACGCCCTGGCACTGCTGGTGGGTTCCCAGTGCGGTCGCCCCGGTGTGCTGACGCAATGTTCCGTTGAAGAGGCCACGGAGCTGGAGTTGGGCATGCGAGGGCTAACCAGTTATGCCGAAACGGTGTCGGTGTATGGCACAGAATCGGTGTTTACCGACGGTGATGACACGCCGTGGTCCAAAGCGTTTCTCGCCTCGGCTTATGCGTCGCGTGGCCTGAAAATGCGCTACACCTCCGGCACCGGCTCGGAGGCGCTGATGGGCTATTCCGAAAGTAAATCGATGCTTTATCTGGAGTCGCGCTGCATTTTTATCACCAAAGGCGCGGGCGTACAGGGGCTGCAAAACGGTGCGGTCAGCTGTATCGGCATGACCGGCGCTGTGCCGTCAGGGATCCGCGCGGTGCTGGCGGAAAACCTGATTGCCTCAATGCTCGACCTTGAAGTGGCCTCCGCCAATGACCAGACCTTTTCCCACTCCGATATTCGCCGTACTGCCCGCACCCTGATGCAGATGCTGCCGGGTACCGACTTTATTTTCTCCGGTTACAGCGCGGTACCCAACTACGACAACATGTTTGCCGGATCGAACTTCGACGCTGAAGATTTCGATGATTACAACATTCTGCAACGCGATCTGATGGTTGACGGCGGTCTGCGTCCGGTCACGGAAGAGGAAACCATCGCCATTCGCAATAAGGCCGCACGCGCCATTCAGGCAGTGTTCCGCGAACTGGGCCTGCCGCTGATTAGCGATGAAGAAGTCGAAGCTGCTACTTATGCTCACGGCAGCAAAGATATGCCCGCGCGCAATGTGGTGGAAGATCTGGCCGCCGTGGAAGAGATGATGAAGCGCAATATCACCGGGCTGGATATCGTCGGCGCACTAAGCCGTAGCGGTTTCGAAGATATCGCCAGTAACATCCTCAATATGCTGAGACAGCGTGTTACCGGTGATTACCTGCAAACGTCGGCTATTCTGGATCGCCAGTTCGACGTCGTCAGCGCCGTCAACGACATCAATGATTATCAGGGACCTGGTACCGGCTATCGCATCAGTGCCGAACGCTGGGCGGAAATTAAAAATATCGCGGGCGTGGTTCAGCCTGGCTCAATTGAATAAGGCGGTACACCGTGGAATGCACAACTGAACGTAAGCCGGTTTTCACCTTGCAGGTAAGCGAAGGCGAGGCGGCTACAGCGGACGAACGCGTAGATGAGGTGGTGATTGGCGTCGGCCCGGCCTTTGATAAGTATCAGCATAAAACCTTGATTGATATGCCGCACAACGCGATTTTGAAAGAGCTGGTTGCTGGCATCGAAGAAGAGGGACTGCATGCGCGAGTAGTGAGGATCCTGCGCACCTCGGATGTTTCTTTTATGGCATGGGATGCGGCAAATCTCAGCGGCTCAGGCATTGGGATTGGTATCCAGTCGAAAGGAACCACGGTGATTCATCAGCGCGATCTGCTGCCGCTAAGTAACCTGGAACTGTTTTCTCAGGCTCCGCTGCTGACGCTGGAAACCTATCGTCAGATTGGTAAAAACGCCGCGCGATATGCACGCAAAGAGTCGCCTTCGCCGGTGCCAGTGGTCAATGACCAGATGGTGCGCCCTAAATTTATGGCCAAGGCTGCGCTGTTCCACATTAAAGAAACCAAACACGTGGTGCAGGATGCCGCGCCTGTCACGCTGCATATTGCCTTAGTAAGGGAATGACGATGAACGAAAACATCATGACCGCGCAGGATTATCCGTTAGCGACTCGCTGCCCGGAGAAAATCCTCACGCCCACCGGAAAGCCGTTAACTGATATTACTCTTGAGAATGTACTGGCAGGGCGTGTGGGGCCACAGGATGTGCGTATTTCTCAGCAAACGCTGGAGTATCAGGCGCAGATCGCCGAGCAGATGCAGCGTCACGCCGTGGCGCGTAATTTCCGCCGTGCGGCGGAACTGATTGCCATCCCGGATGCTCGTATTCTGGAAATCTACAATGCGCTGCGCCCATTTCGTTCTTCATTTACGGAGTTACAGGCCATTGCCGATGAACTGGAGCACACCTGGCATGCCACGGTGAATGCCGGGTTTGTCCGCGAGTCGGCAGACGTGTACCAGCAGAGAAACAAGCTGCGTAAAGGCAGTCAGTGACGGAGGCGGTATGCCGTTAATTGCAGGGATTGATATCGGCAACGCCACCACGGAAGTGGCGCTGGCGCAGGATGGCCGGTTTGTTGCCAGCGGGATCGTCGCGACCACGGGCATGAAAGGCACGCGGGATAACATTGCCGGGGTAGTGGCCTCCCTGCAGCAGGCGCTGGAAAAAACGTCGTCGTCGCTTCAGGATGTGACGAAAATCTGCATCAACGAGGCCGCGCCGGTCATTGGTGATGTGGCGATGGAGACGATCACCGAAACCATCATCACTGAATCGACAATGATTGGTCATAACCCGCAAACGCCCGGCGGCGTTGGCGTGGGCATGGGAACCACCATCGCCGTGGAGAAGTTGGCGGCGTTGAGCGAGGATCGATTTGCCCAGGGCTGGATACCGTTGGTGGGTGAGGATATGGATTTCCTTGAGGCGGTTTGGTTTATCAATGAAGCGCTGGATCGCGGCGTCAACGTGGTGGCGGCCATCCTGAAAAAAGATGATGGCGTGCTGGTGAATAATCGCCTGCATCGGCCAATACCGGTGGTTGATGAAGTCACTCTACTGGAGAAGGTGCCGGAAGGCGTGCTGGCGGCGGTGGAAGTGGCGGCCCCGGGACAGGTGGTGCGGGTGCTGTCGAATCCTTACGGTATCGCAACCTTCTTTGCCCTGACCCCTGAGGAAACACAAACTATTGTCCCCATCGCCAGAGCGCTGATTGGCAACCGTTCCGCTGTGGTGCTGAAAACCCCGCAGGGAGATGTGCGATCGAGAGTGATCCCGGCGGGTAAGATCTTTATCCGTGGTGAAAAGCGCGGCGGTGAAGCCGACGTAGCGCAGGGCGCTCAGGCCATTATGCAGGCGATGAGCGCCTGTGCGCCCGTGTGCGATATTCGTGGGGAAGCTGGTACGCACGCAGGCGGCATGCTGGAGCGGGTGCGTAAGGTGATGGCCTCGCTGACCGGCCATGACATGAACACGGTGCATATTCAGGATCTGTTGGCGGTCGATACATTTATTCCGCGCAAGGTGCAGGGCGGCATCGCCGGAGAGTGTTCAATGGAGAACGCCGTGGGCATTGCGGCGATGGTGAAAGCCGATCGTTTACAGATGCAGGCCATTGCCAGTGAGCTGAGCGCCCGGTTAAACACTCTGGTTGAGGTGGGCGGCGTAGAGGCCAACATGGCTGTGGCGGGGGCGTTAACTACGCCCGGATGCGCCGCACCGCTGGCGATCCTCGACTTAGGCGCAGGATCTACCGATGCCGCCGTCATCAATAGCGACGGTGTAGTGAAAGCAGTTCATCTGGCCGGCGCGGGGAATATGGTCAGCCTGTTGATTCAAACTGAGCTGGGCTTAAGCGATGCATTTTTGGCGGAGGAAATAAAGAAATACCCGCTGGCAAAAGTGGAGAGCCTGTTCAGCATTCGCCATGAGAACGGCGCGGTGGAGTTTTTCCGCGAACCGCTCAGTCCGTCAGTATTCGCCAAAGTGGTGTACTTGAAAGAGGGTGAGCTGATTCCGGTAGATAACCAGACTTCGCTGGAAAAAATCCGTCTGGTGCGCCGACAGGCTAAAGAGAAGGTTTTTGTAACCAACTGCCTGCGCGCGTTACGTCAGGTGTCACCCGGTGGCTCTATTCGCGATATGACTTTTGTGGTGCTGGTGGGCGGCTCATCGCTGGACTTTGAGATCCCGCAGCTTATCACGGAAGCCTTGTCGCACTATGGCGTAGTCGCCGGGCAGGGCAATATTCGGGGAACAGAAGGGCCGCGCAATGCGGTCGCCACCGGGCTGCTACTGGCCGGTCAGGCGAATTAAACGGGCGCTCGCGCCAGCCTCTCTCTTTAACGTGCTATTTCAGGATGCCGATAATGAACCAGACTTCTACCTTAACCGGGCAGTGCGTGGCCGAGTTTCTTGGCACCGGATTGCTCATTTTCTTCGGCGCGGGCTGCGTCGCTGCGCTGCGGGTCGCCGGGGCCAGCTTTGGTCAGTGGGAGATCAGTATTATCTGGGGCCTTGGCGTCGCCATGGCCATCTACCTGACGGCCGGTGTCTCCGGCGCGCACCTTAATCCGGCGGTGACCATTGCCCTGTGGCTGTTCGCCTGTTTTGAACGCCGCAAGGTGCTGCCGTTTATTGTTGCCCAGACGGCCGGGGCCTTCTGCGCCGCCGCGCTGGTGTATGGGCTCTATCGCCAGCTGTTTCTCGATCTTGAACAGAGTCAGCATATCGTGCGCGGCACTGCCGCCAGCCTTAACCTGGCCGGGGTCTTTTCCACGTACCCGCATCCACATATCACTTTTATACAAGCGTTTGCCGTTGAGACCACCATCACGGCAATCCTGATGGCGATGATCATGGCCCTGACCGACGACGGCAACGGAATTCCGCGCGGGCCGCTGGCGCCGTTGCTGATTGGCTTGCTGATCGCCGTGATCGGCGCGTCGATGGGGCCGCTAACCGGCTTTGCGCTGAATCCGGCGCGCGACTTCGGCCCAAAACTGTTTACCAGTCTGGCCGGGTGGGGCTCGATCGCCTTTACCGGTGGGCTGGCGATCCCTTACTTTCTGGTGCCGCTGCTGGCGCCGGTGGTGGGGGCGATTATCGGGGCGTTTTTGTATCGCAAGCTTATCGGCCGCCTTCTGCCGTGCGAATGCGGTATCGATGAGTAAAGCGGGACCCGCCGCAGCGCGGCGGGTTTCCCCGGCCTGATGCCGGGGGGGTTATTTTTTGATGACCGCGCTGAGATCGCCAAGTTTAGCGGCGGGGTTCTTGTGGCACTCCTGCAGCATTTTCGGTACCGAAACGGTCTCGACTTCATGCCAGTCAACATAGTCGCCGCCGCTAAAGTCGGTGTTGCGATTCACTACCCAGAAGGCCACCGGGGTCATGCTTTTTGGGTTCATATCCATAAATTCCTGACAGGTCATATTCTGCGGCGTGGTTTCCTCAACCGCGAACGCCGGGCTGGTCATCAGACAGAATGTGGTAGCCGCCACGGTCAATACGAGTGCTTTAGGGAAGGTGCGAACAAGTCCCTGATATGAGATCATGTTTGTCATCTGGAGCCATGGAACAGGGTTCATCATGAGTCATCAACTCACCTTCGCCGACAGTGAATTCAGCAGTAAGCGCCGTCAGACCAGAAAAGAGATTTTCTTGTCCCGCATGGAGCAGATTCTGCCATGGCAAAACATGGTGGAAGTCATCGAGCCGTTTTACCCCAAGGCTGGTAATGGCCGGCGACCTTATCCGCTGGAAACCATGCTACGCATTCACTGCATGCAGCATTGGTACAACCTGAGCGATGGCGCGATGGAAGATGCTCTGTACGAAATCGCCTCCATGCGTCTGTTTGCCCGGTTATCCCTGGATAGCGCCTTGCCTGACCGCACCACCATCATGAATTTCCGCCACCTGCTGGAGCAGCATCAACTGGCCCGCCAATTGTTCAAGACCATCAATCGCTGGCTGGCCGAAGCAGGCGTCATGATGACTCAAGGCACCTTGGTCGATGCCACCATCATTGAGGCACCCAGCTCGACCAAGAACAAAGAGCAGCAACGCGATCCGGAGATGCATCAGACCAAGAAAGGCAATCAGTGGCACTTTGGCATGAAGGC
>NZ_JAOWCD010000059.1:0-5595 GCF_030337175.1 Citrobacter sp. Ca225
TGATCTTGACCCGCCATCTCCGGACAGCTTTTGTATCTTAAGTTAACGATGTCCGCTGCCGCCGATATTCCCTCGGGGAGTGATATCCCAGCGCGCTGTGCGGGTGGTTTTCATTGTAATGTGTGAACGCTGCTGCAAGGTTTCGCAGGGCTGTTCTCACATCTGGTTTTGGCATGAACGCGATATAGTCTTCCTTCATCGTCTTCACGAATCGTTCGGCCATGCCATTGCTCTGCGGGCTGCTCACCGCTGTTGTACACGGCTCCAGATTCAGCTCTCTGGCGAACCTCCGCGTTTCATGCGCGGTATATGCTGAACCGTTATCCGTCAGCCATTGAACCGGTGTGGTCGGCAGCCCGTCGCCGAAGCGCTTTTCCACCGACCTCAGCATCACATCCTGCACCGTCGAACTGTCGTAGCCTCCTGTGCTCGCTGCCCAGTCTATGGCTTCTCTGTCGCAGCAGTCCAGCGCGAACGTGACCCGCAGCTTCTCACCGTTGTCGCAGCCGAACTCGAAGCCATCTGAACACCAGCGCATATCGCTTTCTGCCACCGCGATTTTGCCCTTATGTTCACGCTTCGACCGCTCTGGTTTGTCATGCAGTAACAGCAGATTATGCTCACTCATAAGCCGGTAAAGCCGTTTGGCGTTCACGGGGGGCAGTCCCTCTGTACGGCGTTGCGTACGCAGGATGCCCCACACACGGCGATAGCCGTAACTGGGCATATCGCTGATGATATCGAGGATCTCTGACAGTATTTCAGCGTCTGCTTCGTCATCACGCCGGTTACAGCGCCTGTCCTGCCAGTCGGCAGAACGGTTAATTCGCAGTGACAGCTGCGCACGCGACACGCCCATGGTGCGGCTGACCAGGGCTATTCCCCGTCCTTTGGCAACAAGGGCGCGTGCGCTATCCATTTTCGCGACTGAGCGTACTCCACGGCTTCTTTCAGGATCTCAACTTCCATCGTCTTCTTGCCCAGCAGGCGCTGAAGCTCCCGGACCTGCTTCAGAGCAGCAGTAAGCTCAGAAGCTGGAACAACTTCTTCTCCGGCCGCAACGGCGGTGAGGCTGCCTTCCTGATATTGCTTCTTCCACTTAAACAGCAGGCTGGGCTGGATGCCATGCAGGCGGGCGACATGGGAGACATTCATGCCCGGCTCCATCGTCTGCTGGATAATGGCGATCTTCTCCTGAGGAGTTTTACGTTTACGGACTTCTTGCCCTAACAGGATCCCGGTCATCTCAAAATTGGCGTTAGTGTTAGACATATATTCAAGCCTATCTCTTATCTGGAGATACAGCTACTGTCTGGTGTTTCAGGGGGCTACATCAAGGCTCCGGTGGAAGTCCGTATTCACCAGATTACCGCATCTGATTTTTTCTACATTAAGTACTTAATTCTCCCATGCTTGGTTGGATTCGTGTTGTCGTCTATCTTCCCGTACATAAATCAAGCCTCTATGTGGCTTCAGTCAAAAGCGCTTGAAATGAAGATAAAGAGAAAAGTTAAGGCTGATAAGCTGGAAGAGATGGAGTTAGCAACGCAGAATCTGGAAATTGAGAGAGTTGTGCAAGAGAAGGAAAGGGAAAAAATAAATACTAAAGATATGGAAGAAAGGGTGGAATCTTTACGGGAGGACATGATGAGCATTGAAGTAGAGGTTGCTCAATTGAAATCAGAACGTTCACAGATTCAAAGTCAGATAGAAGCATCTCTTCAGTTAATTGTCCAAATTGAGGACATTGTTAAAGGGGTGGATTCCGGCAAGTATACAGACGAAGATTTTAGGTCATTGGTCAAAGAATCAGTGAACAAAAGTCTTCTTGATGAAGCCAGAAGCACTTATCAAGCACAAAAGTTTCTTGATGAAATGGGTAAAGCATCAAGCCTTGAAAACAAATAGTTATGATTCAGACTTAATACGCTGCACAGTTGACTTAGCAACGTTGAATTGTGCAGCTACTTTAGCAATTGAGTCACCAGCAGCAAGAGCAGCCTTGATACCTTCTCTGTCAACCGCTTTACCGTTACCCCTTCCAACTACACGACCAGCAGCTTTAGCAGCTTCATAGCCTTCTCGTTGACGCTCAAGCATCATTTTACGTTCAGCTTCAGCTACCGCTGAAAAGATTGTGAGAATCATCTTAGACGTGGGGTTATCGTCACCAGTTATCAGACCTTCTTTGTGGAAGTGAACCTTGATACCTTTCTGTGAAAGTTTATCCACCAGCGTTAATACATCCACGGTAGAACGCCCTAAACGTGACAGGTCATGTACATGGATAACATCACCTTCACGAACATAGTCGAGCATAGCTTTTAGTTGTGGACGGTTTGTATTCTTTCCAGATGCCTTGTCAATGAATACCTTATCCAGTGTGACCCCTTCAAGTTGACGGTCTGTGATTTGCTGTACTGATGAAACTCGAATATAGCCAATGTTGTCCATGATGTACTCATATGCCTTACTCATTTGATGGGTTGAGTGTATCGTACCGATAAGGTGTTTTACAAGGCTAATCGGTATGGTTTTTACAGGAGGTTAGCTATACCTTTTTAGTATGCTATATCGGTACGCTTAAGAGATGGAGACGCCTTTATAGCAATTCACAGAGGAAGTCAATGATATTTTGAGATTTTGCAAAGGGGGTGCTATAGCGAGAATGCACCGTACCAAGCAGACATAGACCTGTGACAGATATTTTTGAAGGTTTTCAGAGAGGGAATTTGAAGAGAGGGCTAGTCATTTTTTATAAAAATTTCAGAGACTGGATATTGCCTGTATAGATTTTAACCAGTATGGAAGCCTGTATAACATGAGGGGTTCCTATGGTCACCATATCCTCCCTCCCACTAAATGAGCTACACAGAACCTAGAGAGCATGTCTGTAATGTTTCTGTATCAGGTCAACTACAAGAGGTCTGGATAGTATCTTGTAAGATTCTTGGTAGTGATTATGCAGAGGGCTTGATAAGAGTGTTTAACGGGAGGAAGAGAACCATGAAACCGAAGGTAGGTTCTATCTTAACAGTGACTGTAAGAGATACCTGAAAAGATACTTAACAGAACTACCAAGATGAAGGGAAACGAAGAACCATGGGCAGTGACCCTGTTAAACAGATTGTTTCAAAGCTCTTAAGAGTCTGTTAAGTAAGGGCTATGTAAAAAATCTTAGCATTTGTCAAGGGGGGTTGTCTTTGGTAAAAAGTGCTAAACTCAATAAATAGCACTAAATGCTAAACTGGTGTTTAAGATATGTGCTATGAGGGGGGCTTCCCTTTCTGGGGTGTCGCTCTATGGGTGAAGTTAACCTTTGAAGTTCTCTGTGAAGAAGCTGAACAGCCATTATATATGGCTAATTACAACTCTTTGAAAGATAAGCATTTTTAGAAATTACTGTTAAGATTACAGAGTTCCCTGTGAAGGGTCTTGTCAGTTCTATATATTGGCTAATTACAACCCATTGATGTATAATGGTTTTTTCTACAAGCTGTCAACTGAATGGCTTGGTGTAACTAACTGAAAGATACAGCTTTCCGGCTTTGTCAGGAGATTTCACTGCCCACCAGCTAAAAAATATTTTAGAGGCGGGAGTGATTGGAGTTTAGGACGGGTCTTGGTGGTTGTCTTCATGATTTCGCTCTTTCAAGTCAAACGACCATTCTCGACCGAACAGCCTGAAGACCACGAATAGCCGAACGACGAAGTAACGGAGCAGGACGCCAACAACAAGCCCGATACCGCAACCAGTCCACGCATCCGGTAATACCAGTTCAGGAGGGATATGCATTAAATGTACCTTCTGTGTGCAATGCAAAAAACATGTGACAATTCTCGATAGTCACCCTTCATATTTTCTCTCTCCCCACAAACCATTATACCACAAATGTTACTAAATTGTTACGAAAACACTTGACATTAACCATTGAAAATGCTAGCATTGCATGTATTGAGTTAACAGGAAATTAACAAACACTAAGAGGGTCAGAATATGAATGAGAGATGCAGAATTTAGAGCGATGCTTCAGGTATCAAAAGAACGCAACAAGCACAACTCCTACGCTTACACAGACACACCAACCCGCCACGAAGTACCCAAGTTCACCAGAGCAGAGCGCAAAGGCATTGACGAAGTAATTCGGGCAATTACACCGAGGAACCGTTATATGCCAACCAGAAAGAGCACGAAGAATACTATTAAAAATTATCTGGCTAACTTTGACAGTTACGAGCAATTACCAAGCAAGCTTGATGATATTTTTATTGGGTTCTGTAGAAGTGAAGGTCACCCGAAATACAACAAAAAACTATTTTATCTTCTAAAGAATCTTGATGAAATTAACTCATCCACTGTGACAAATGAATCGCCACGGATAATCTAGACACTTCCGAGCCGTTGATAATACTGGTTTTCATATTCTGTCGGTGACATCTGTTCGCTAGAACCATGCCGACGCTTACTGTTATAAAACATTTCGATGTAATCAAAAATATCGCTGCGGGCTTCTTCCCGCGTTCCGTAGATTTTTTTCTTTATCCGTTCACGTTTCAACAACTGGAAAAAGCTTTCTGCAACCGCATTATCATGGCAGTTACCGCGACGGCTCATGCTGCCCTCCAGGCCGTGTGATTTCAGGAACGACTGCCACTCATGGCTTGTGTACTGACTGCCCTGATCCGAATGAACCAGCACCTGTTTTTGGGGATTACGCCGCCATACAGCCATCAGCAGTGCGTTCAGGACAATGTCCTTTGTCATCCGGGATTGTATGGACCAGCCGATAATTTTGCGTGAGAACAGATCAACAACCACGGCAAGATACAGCCAGCCTTCGTGGGTCCTGATGTAGGTTATGTCCGTTACCCAACTCTCATCCGGAGCATCCGGATTGAACTGTCGCTGGAGCCTGTTGGGCGACACGATACTGGCCTCGCCTTTACGTGCCCGCGGGCTCCGGTATCCGACCTGAGCCTTTATCCCGACACGTTTCATCAGTCGCCAGACTCTGTTCACTCCGCACTGTTGCCCGCTGTCCCGCAGATCCAAATGGATTTTGCGATAACCATAGACGCATCCCGATTCCAGCCAGAACTGTTTAATCTGCCCTGTCAGCCTCAGGTCTGCCTGATGGCGTTGTGAATGCGGCTGCTGAAGCCAGGCGTAAAAACCACTGGGATGAACATCCAGCACCCGACAGAGCAGGCGAACAGGCCAGCAACAGGTGTTGTCACGGATAAAGGCGTACCTCAGTCGGACAGCTTTGCGAAGTACGCCGCGGCTTTTTTTAATATGTCCCGTTCGTCGGTAACCCGCTTCAGCTCTTTCTGGAGACGGCGGATCTCGGCCTGAGCATCTGACTCTTCTTTATTAGTGGAAGAATCTGGACCGTACTTCTTTATCCAGGCGTAAAGGCTGTGGGTGGTGATATCGAGACGTGTTGCAACGCTGGCAACAGAATAACCGCGATCAACAACCTGTTTGACTGCTTCAATTTTAAACTCTTCGGGATAACGCTTACCGCTCATGGGCACCTCTCTTTAAGCCATCTTAAATGACTCTGAGGTGTCTGTTAAACCCGTGGCGATTCA
>NZ_JAOWCD010000060.1:0-3771 GCF_030337175.1 Citrobacter sp. Ca225
TGATCTTGACCCGCCATCTCCGGACAGCTTTTGTATCTTAAGTTAACGATGTCCGCTGCCGCCGATATTCCCTCGGGGAGTGATATCCCAGCGCGCTGTGCGGGTGGTTTTCATTGTAATGTGTGAACGCTGCTGCAAGGTTTCGCAGGGCTGTTCTCACATCTGGTTTTGGCATGAACGCGATATAGTCTTCCTTCATCGTCTTCACGAATCGTTCGGCCATGCCATTGCTCTGCGGGCTGCTCACCGCTGTTGTACACGGCTCCAGATTCAGCTCTCTGGCGAACCTCCGCGTTTCATGCGCGGTATATGCTGAACCGTTATCCGTCAGCCATTGAACCGGTGTGGTCGGCAGCCCGTCGCCGAAGCGCTTTTCCACCGACCTCAGCATCACATCCTGCACCGTCGAACTGTCGTAGCCTCCTGTGCTCGCTGCCCAGTCTATGGCTTCTCTGTCGCAGCAGTCCAGCGCGAACGTGACCCGCAGCTTCTCACCGTTGTCGCAGCCGAACTCGAAGCCATCTGAACACCAGCGCATATCGCTTTCTGCCACCGCGATTTTGCCCTTATGTTCACGCTTCGACCGCTCTGGTTTGTCATGCAGTAACAGCAGATTATGCTCACTCATAAGCCGGTAAAGCCGTTTGGCGTTCACGGGGGGCAGTCCCTCTGTACGGCGTTGCGTACGCAGGATGCCCCACACACGGCGATAGCCGTAACTGGGCATATCGCTGATGATATCGAGGATCTCTGACAGTATTTCAGCGTCTGCTTCGTCATCACGCCGGTTACAGCGCCTGTCCTGCCAGTCGGCAGAACGGTTAATTCGCAGTGACAGCTGCGCACGCGACACGCCCATGGTGCGGCTGACCAGGGCTATTCCCCGTCCTTTGGCAACAAGGGCGCGTGCGCTATCCATTTTCGCGACTGAGCGTACTCCACGGCTTCTTTCAGGATCTCAACTTCCATCGTCTTCTTGCCCAGCAGGCGCTGAAGCTCCCGGACCTGCTTCAGAGCAGCAGTAAGCTCAGAAGCTGGAACAACTTCTTCTCCGGCCGCAACGGCGGTGAGGCTGCCTTCCTGATATTGCTTCTTCCACTTAAACAGCAGGCTGGGCTGGATGCCATGCAGGCGGGCGACATGGGAGACATTCATGCCCGGCTCCATCGTCTGCTGGATAATGGCGATCTTCTCCTGAGGAGTTTTACGTTTACGGACTTCTTGCCCTAACAGGATCCCGGTCATCTCAAAATTGGCGTTAGTGTTAGACATATATTCAAGCCTATCTCTTATCTGGAGATACAGCTACTGTCTGGTGTTTCAGGGGGCTACATCACATGGATAACCCCACCGATCCCGCCTCTAAGCTTGAGATAGGCAGCAGAATAGTACTTTGCATCGACGACTAACCGCTTTGAAATCTGGTTACCACTTTTGGTAATCGCTTCTACATCCAAAACAAAATCAGGGCGCTTACCATTGGCTAAGAACGGCTCGTATTGCAAGGTGACTTTTCTTGAAACATTAGGGTTGAAAAACTGAATGCTGATTTGTTCTTCATTGCCTTGAATATTCGCAATCAATTTTCGTTTCCAGTTGTCCTCTGGCAGATATCGGAATGCCTGAGTCAGCACTTTGATGATTTGCAGCAAACACCAACGTTCATAAATTAGTGGCATGTTGACTAGTCCAATCGCCTCGATTTTCTCCAGCGAAAGTAAAATGTCTTCATCGGCCAAGCCAATCTGCTCTTTTAACTTTTTAAAACCCGAGTGAACCGCTTGATAGGCAGGGTTTTGCACAAAAGTCATAGAGTTAGGAAAGGTGCTTTTACTTTTGACTTTGCATTGACGCCATTCTTTTTCTACTTGCTGGAAAGGCTTTATTTTGGGCGCCAGTACCTGATGCACTATTCCTACTTTTTCATGCTCACTAGCAAAGTAACTAAGGCGCTTTCGAATTGTCTCTCGTTCTTTCTCCTGTTCAGAGAGCTCTTCCGGTGTCAGCTTCGTTTTCCAACCATTTTCATTTAGAGCAATGCCTTGCTCGCGCAACTTGGAAAACTTCTCTTTATCTCTTAAGAGGGATCGTGAATCCGCCAGAATCGTTAGTTTGGATATGTACTCTGGGTACAAGATCGAAGCTGTTCCTCTCCTAGAGGGAGGAGGCATAATCGCCACCATGTCATAGTCGCTGTATGGCTGAAACAAGCTCGCGTAATACTCACCAGAACTAAAAATGGTATATCCATCAAGTTCAAACTGTTGCCAATCATCATGCTGGGACGGCTTAATTTTCGCCCACCACTCATTCTCAGATCCTGTGGTTTTTTCTAATCTGAGGTAACCTTTAGCGGCATGATTTGTCGAAAAATATTTATTGGCATTAATTTCACCTAACTGACTCGCCAACTCGGCATTGATTACTTCTGTATCTGATCTTGACCCGCCATCTCCGGACAGCTTTTGTATCTTAAGTTAACGATGTCCGCTGCCGCCGATATTCCCTCGGGGAGTGATATCCCAGCGCGCTGTGCGGGTGGTTTTCATTGTAATGTGTGAACGCTGCTGCAAGGTTTCGCAGGGCTGTTCTCACATCTGGTTTTGGCATGAACGCGATATAGTCTTCCTTCATCGTCTTCACGAATCGTTCGGCCATGCCATTGCTCTGCGGGCTGCTCACCGCTGTTGTACACGGCTCCAGATTCAGCTCTCTGGCGAACCTCCGCGTTTCATGCGCGGTATATGCTGAACCGTTATCCGTCAGCCATTGAACCGGTGTGGTCGGCAGCCCGTCGCCGAAGCGCTTTTCCACCGACCTCAGCATCACATCCTGCACCGTCGAACTGTCGTAGCCTCCTGTGCTCGCTGCCCAGTCTATGGCTTCTCTGTCGCAGCAGTCCAGCGCGAACGTGACCCGCAGCTTCTCACCGTTGTCGCAGCCGAACTCGAAGCCATCTGAACACCAGCGCATATCGCTTTCTGCCACCGCGATTTTGCCCTTATGTTCACGCTTCGACCGCTCTGGTTTGTCATGCAGTAACAGCAGATTATGCTCACTCATAAGCCGGTAAAGCCGTTTGGCGTTCACGGGGGGCAGTCCCTCTGTACGGCGTTGCGTACGCAGGATGCCCCACACACGGCGATAGCCGTAACTGGGCATATCGCTGATGATATCGAGGATCTCTGACAGTATTTCAGCGTCTGCTTCGTCATCACGCCGGTTACAGCGCCTGTCCTGCCAGTCGGCAGAACGGTTAATTCGCAGTGACAGCTGCGCACGCGACACGCCCATGGTGCGGCTGACCAGGGCTATTCCCCGTCCTTTGGCAACAAGGGCGCGTGCGCTATCCATTTTCGCGACTGAGCGTACTCCACGGCTTCTTTCAGGATCTCAACTTCCATCGTCTTCTTGCCCAGCAGGCGCTGAAGCTCCCGGACCTGCTTCAGAGCAGCAGTAAGCTCAGAAGCTGGAACAACTTCTTCTCCGGCCGCAACGGCGGTGAGGCTGCCTTCCTGATATTGCTTCTTCCACTTAAACAGCAGGCTGGGCTGGATGCCATGCAGGCGGGCGACATGGGAGACATTCATGCCCGGCTCCATCGTCTGCTGGATAATGGCGATCTTCTCCTGAGGAGTTTTACGTTTACGGACTTCTTGCCCTAACAGGATCCCGGTCATCTCAAAATTGGCGTTAGTGTTAGACATATATTCAAGCCTATCTCTTATCTGGAGATACAGCTACTGTCTGGTGTTTCAGGGGGCTACATCA